>NZ_CAISIQ010000060.1 GCF_903885465.1 uncultured Nevskia sp. | reverse complement strand
TCAGTAGGAGGGATTGAAGTTGCTGTGCTTACGGGCTGCTTCAGTGCGCGGACGCAGCTTTGTCGCGCCGGAACAGCTTGCTGCCAAGCAGGAACATGGCCAGCGCCAGCGCACCGGCGATGAGGCCGACGACGCCACCGATCGCCGCATTGGCGATCGAGGCGATCACGCCATTGCTGCCTTCGAGCAGATGATGGATCGCTTCGCCCGCAGCCGGCACGCCATGCACCAGGATGCCGCCGCCGACCATGAACATCGCCGCCGTGCCGACGATCGACAGCGTCTTCATCAGCTTCGGTGCCGCGGCCAGCAGCAGGCGGCCGAAGCCGCGCAGCGCGGCACTCGGCTTGCGGCTCAGATACAGGCCGGCGTCATCGAGCTTGACGATGCCGGCAACCAGGCCATAGACGCCAACGGTCATGATCACCGCGATACCGGCCAGCACCGCGAGCTGTTCGACCAGCGCTGCGGTGGCGACGGTGCCGAGGCTGATGACGATGATCTCTGCCGACAGCACGAAATCGGTCCGGATCGCGCCCTTGATCTTGTCGCGCTCGTAGGCGACGACATCGAGCTTGGGATCGCTGAGCAGTTTCATGCGCTCCTCCTGCTCGTGGCCATCGGCCGGATGCAGCAGCGGATGGGCCAGCTTCTCGACGCCTTCGAAGCACAGGTACAGGCCACCGAACATCAGCAGCGGCTGGATCAGCACCGGCGCCACGGCGCTGATGCCGAGTGCCGCCGGCACCAGGATCAGCTTGTTGACGAACGAGCCCTTGGCCACCGCCCAGACCACCGGCAGCTCGCGATCGGCGGCCACGCCGCTGACCTGCTGCGCGTTCAGCGCCAGATCGTCGCCGAGCACGCCGGCGGTCTTGGTCGCCGCCACCTTGGTCATCGTGGCGACGTCGTCGAGCATGGTCGCGATGTCGTCGATCAACAGAAACAGGCTAGATCCAGCCACGTCGGAATCCTTTGCGAAGAGGGTGCGGGCTTTGGCCGCTATGGGGCGAAGTATGCCTTGGCTTCAGGCCGTCCCGGAGTGTTGCAAACTGCGAGCCTGCGCCTCATCCCGAGGCCGCTGCGCCACCATTTCCGTGACCGAACCCGACTTCCTGGACGCCGAACGCGCGGCCGTCTACCGCGCCATCCACGAGCGGCGCGACATGCGCCATTTCGTCCGCGAGCCGGTTGCCGCCGCGATCTTGCAGCGCCTGCTCGAAGCCGCCCACGCGGCACCCAGCGTCGGCCTCAGCCAGCCCTGGCGCTTCCTGCGGATCACCGATGAAGCGCTGCGCGAGGCGGTGTACGCGCAGGTTCAGCAGGAAGTGGCGCGCACGGCCGTCGCCCTTGGTTCGCGCCAGGACGAGTTCCTGAAACTGAAGGTGGAAGGCATTCGCGACTGCGCCGAACTGCTGATTGCCGCCGTCCACGACGCCGGGCCGGACACCGAAATCTTCGGCCGCCGGACCATGCCATCGATGATGTCGACAGCCTCGGTCGCCTGCGCGATCCAGAACCTGTGGCTGGCCGCGCGGGCCGAAGGTCTGGGCCTCGGCTGGGTATCGATGTTCGAGCCCGCCGAACTGGCCCAGCTGCTGCAACTGCCGGCTGATACCCAGCCGATCGCCGTGCTCTGCCTGGGCCCGGTCAAGGCCTTCTATCCGGCGCCGATGCTGCAGCAGGAACGCTGGCGCGAGCCGCGGCCGCTCGATGAGCTGCTGCACGAGAACCTATGGCCGCGCTGAGCATCGGCCCGCAGCGCATCGTCTGCCTGACCGAGGAAACCACCGAAACCCTGTACCGGATCGGCGAGCAGGAGCGCATCGTCGGCATCTCCGGTTTCACGGTGCGGCCGCCGCAGGCGCGCAAGGAGAAGCCGAAGGTTTCCGCGTTCACCAGCGCCAAGACCGGGCGCATTGCCGATCTGAAGCCGGACCTGGTGCTCGGCTTCTCGGACCTGCAGGCCGACATCGCCGCCGAACTGATCCGCGCCGGCATTCCGGTGCACGTGTTCAACCAGCGCAGCGTTGCCGAGATTCTCGAATTCATCCGCATGCTCGGCGCCATGGTCGGCGCCCAGGCACGCACCGCGCTGCTGCTCGATGAACTGCAACGCGGCATCGACGAAGTGAGCGCCTCCGCCGCCAAGCTGCCGCGCCGGCCCCGGGTCTATTTCGAGGAATGGGACGAGCCGCAGATATCGGCGATCCGCTGGGTCTCCGAACTGATCGGCATCGCCGGTGGCGACGACGTGTTCCCGGAACTGGCCGCGGAACCCGGCGGCAAGGCGCGGATCATCGCCGACCCCAACGAGATCATCCGCCGCCAGCCGGAGCTGATCATCGGCTCCTGGTGCGGCAAGAAATTCAGCGCCGAAAGAGTCGCCGCGCGTCCGGGTTGGGAGGCGATCCCGGCAGTGCGCAACGGCCAGCTGCACGAGATCAAATCCTGCGACATCCTGCAGCCCGGCCCGGCGGCACTGAGCGACGGGCTGCTGCAACTGCATGCCCTGATCGTGGCTGCGGCGCGCGCATGACGACCAGAGCCGGTGCGCTTCGTCTGCAGCGTGAAGGCGAGCAGATGCGTCGGAACGAAGCGCTGCATGTGCTTGCCGATGAGCCTCCTCACTTTCATTTGTCATTCCCGCGTAGGCGGGAATCCAGTTTCGACGTCTGCACTCCGCCGGAACCAACAGAACTGGATCCCCGCCTGCGCGGGGATGACGGAATTGCTGGCGGGGCTCTGCCATCAAAGCGCTTCGCATGAACCCGAACACCTTGATGGTGCAGGGCACGACCTCCGACGCCGGCAAGAGCACCCTGGTTGCCGGGCTGTGTCGTGTGCTGCTTCGGCGCGGCATCCTGGTCGCGCCGTTCAAGCCGCAGAACATGGCGCTGAACAGCGCGGTGACCGCCGACGGCGGCGAGATATCGGCCGCGCACAAGCGCTGCAGGCGCTGGCCGCCGGCGTGCTGCCGACCACCGACATGAACCCGGTGCTGCTCAAGCCGAACAGCGATACCGGCGCCCAGGTGATCATCCATGGCCGCGTCGTCGCCAACATGGAAGCGGGTGCGTATCACGACTACAAGAAGGTCGCCCATGCCGCGGTGCTGGCTTCGCATGCGCGGCTGAGCGCGGCTTACGACGCGATCATCGTCGAAGGTGCCGGCTCGCCGGCGGAAATCAATCTCAGAGACGGCGATATCGCCAACATGGGCTTCGCCGAAGCGGTGGACTGCCCGGTGATCCTGATCGCCGACATCGATCGCGGCGGCGTGTTCGCGCATCTGGTCGGCACCCTGGAACTGCTCAGTGAGACCGAGCAGGCGCGGGTCACCGGCTTCGTCATCAACCGCTTTCGCGGCGACATCAAGCTGCTGGAATCCGGCCTGCGCTGGCTCGAAGCGCGCACCGGCAAACCGGTGCTCGGTGTGCTGCCCTATCTGCACGGTCTGGCACTGGATGCCGAAGACGCGATTGCCGGCAACGCGCAAAGCCAGCCCGGTGCGGCGCTGACCGTGGTCGTGCCGGTGTTGCCGCGAATCAGCAACCACACCGATTTCGAGCCGCTGCGCGTGCTCGATCAGGTCAACCTGCATTTCGTCGGTCCCGGCGAGACGCCACCGCCGGCGGACCTGGTGATCCTGCCGGGCTCGAAGTCGGTCCGCGCCGATCTCGCCCATCTGCGCAAGCAAGGCTGGGAGGCTTATCTCGCCAGGCATCTGCGCTACGGCGGCAAGCTGATCGGCATCTGCGGCGGCTTCCAGATGCTGGGCACGCGCATCGACGATCCGCTCGGCCTCGAAGGCGCGAAAGGGGATAGCGCCGGTTTCGGCTGGCTCGATTTCGAGACCCGGCTGGCCGCGACCAAGCAATTGCGCAACGTCTCCGGAACCCTGCTGCTCGATGGCGGCGTGCCGATGGCCGGCTACGAAATTCATGCCGGCATCAGCAGCGGCCCGGCGCTGGCCTTGCCCAGCGCAATGCTCGATACCGGCAGCGACGGCGCGATCAGCAGCGACGGCCAGATCCTCGGCAGCTACGTGCACGGCCTGTTCGATCGCCCCGAAGCCTGCGCCGCGCTGCTGCGCTGGGCCGGGCTCGCGAAGCCCGTGGTCAGCGATCATGCGGCCCGACGTGAAGCGGCGATCGATCGCCTTGCCGACAGCATCGAACAGCACCTCGACCTGAATCTTTTATTGAAACCCCTGAAAGCATGCGCAGCCTGATCCTCGGCGGAGTCCGCTCCGGCAAGACCCGTCACGCCCAATCCCTCGCCGAGGCCAGCGGCCTGCTGGTCAGCTATGTCGCGACCGCGCAGGCCGGCGATGGCGAGATGGCCAGCCGCATCGCTCATCACCGCGCCAGCCGGCCGGCCCACTGGCAGTTGATCGAAGAGCCGCTGGCACTGGCTTCGACGCTGCACGCGGTCGCAGCACCGGGCCGCTGCATCCTGGTCGACTGCCTGACCCTGTGGCTGACCAATCTGCTGCTGTTCGAGGACGGTAGCCGTCTCGCGGCCGAGCGCGATGCGCTGCTGGCGACGCTGCCGACCTTGCCCGGCGAGATCATCCTGGTCAGCAATGAAACCGGCCTCGGCGTGGTGCCGCTCGGCGAGCTGACCCGGCGCTACTGCGACGAAGCTGGCTGGCTGCATCAGGCGCTGGCGGCTCAGTGCGAGCGGGTGGTGTTCACCGTCGCCGGCCTGCCGATGGTTCTGAAGGAAGTGACGCGATGAGCTGGTGGGCGCAGGCCGCGCAAACGCCGGACGCCGGCTTCGAGCAGGCCGCAAGGCAGCGGCAGACCCAGTTGACCAAACCAGCCGGATCGCTCGGGCAACTGGAAACCCTGGCGATACGGCTGGCGGCTCTGCAGCGCCGCGAACAGCCGCGTGCCGAGCGGATCGCGATCACCGTGTTCGCAGCCGATCACGGCATCGCGGCGCGCGGGGTGTCGGCGTTTCCGCAGGCAGTCACCCAGCAGATGATCGGTAACTTCGCTGGCGGTGGTGCCGCGATCAGCGTGCTGGCGCGAACGCTCGGCGCGAGTCTGGAAGTGGTCGATGTCGGCAGCATCAACACCGGCGCGGTGCCGGCCGGCGTCGTCGATGCTCGCGTCGCATCAGGCACTGCAGATTTCTCACGCGGGCCGGCGATGAGCGCGGCACAGCTCGAACAAGCCTTGATGGCCGGACATGCGGCCGTGGCGCGGGCAGGGGAGATCGACCTGTTCATCGCCGGCGACATGGGTATCGCCAACACCAGTGCGGCAACGGCGCTGGCCTGCGCGCTGCTTGGTGCGGCGCCGAACGAACTGGCCGGGCCGGGCACTGGGCTCGATGCCGCCGGGGTTCGGGCCAAGGCGCTGGTGATCGCCGAAGCGCTGGCGCTGCACGCAGCCCGCCTGGTTACGCCGGAAGCGGTGCTGGCCAGACTCGGCGGCTTCGAGATCGCAGCGATCGCCGGCAGCTATATCGCCTGTGCGCAGCGCGGCGTGCCGGCGCTGATCGACGGCTTCATCGCCAGCAGTGCCGCGCTGTGCGCCGTGCGCCTGAATCCCATCGTGCTTCCCTGGCTGATCTTCGCCCATCGTTCGGCCGAGCCCGGCCATGCGCGAATGCTGGCGGCGATGCAGGCCGAGCCGCTGCTCGATCTCGGCCTGCGCCTTGGCGAAGCCAGCGGCGCGGCGGTTGCCGTGCCGCTGCTGCGCCTGGCCTGCGCGCTGCACAACGAGATGGCGACGTTCGCCAGTGCTGGTGTCAGTGCGGGGTCCGCATGCTGAGCCTGACACTGCTGCGTCATGGCGCGGTCGACGAGCGCCCATTTGTTCTCTGGGGTCAGCTTGATCCGCCGGTCAGCATCGCCGGTGACGCGGCAATGCAGCGGGCAGTCATCGGTCAACGCTGGGCAGGCGTGATCAGCTCGCCGCTGCAGCGCTGTCGTGTCTTCGCGCAGGCCGTGCAGCCGGACTGCCAAGTGATCGACGATCTGCGCGAGATGCACTTCGGCGTCTGGCAGGGCCTGACGCCGGCCGAAGTGATGGCCAGCGATGGTGCGCGCTACGCCGCGTTCCAGGCCGATCCGGAAACGCTGGCGCCGCCGGAAGGCGAAGCACTGCCGGCCTTTCGTGCGCGCGTGTTTGCGGCACTGAAGAAATGGCGTGAAACAGGCCCGGACGGCGACTGGCTGTGCCTGACCCACGGCGGCGTGATTCGCGTGCTGCTTCAGGAATGGCTGCGGATCGACGATCACTGGCGCATCGCGGTGCCGCCAGCGACTTCGCTGAAGTTCCTGTTGCCGGAGGGTGGTGATCCGGTGTTGCTGGCACTGAGGCCGCCATGCGCGGACTGATCCTCGCCACCCAGTTCCTGACCCGCCTGCCGACGCCGCAGGTGCGGGATTTCGAGCCTGCCGATCTGACCCGTTGCGCGGTCTGGTTTCCGCTGGTCGGCCTGATCATCGGTGCGCTGCTGGCTGGTTTGGCGATGCTGGTCCGCGATCAGCATCCGGCGTTTGCCGCGCTGCTCGTGCTGGTGCTCTGGGTCTGGGTCACCGGCGGACTGCATCTCGATGGGCTGGCCGATCTTGCCGATGCGCTCGGGGCTTCGCATCGCGATCCGAAGCGCTTCTTCGAGGTGTTGAAGGACCCGCACCTCGGCAGCTTCGGCGTACTGGCGCTGGTGCTGATGCTGCTCGCCAAGCTGGTGCTGCTGACCCTGCCCGGAGCGGGCTTCGCCGCCCTGCTGCTGATCCCGGCCTGGGCGCGGCTGGCGCCACTGGTCTGGGTCTGGTGGCTGCCGCCGCTGCATGGCGGCATGGGCGATCGCTTCGCCTGGGATCGCCAGCCCTGGGCGGTGCTGCTGTGGACCTTGGCTCTGGCGGCTGCCAGCGCTTGCCTGAGTCCACGGCTGCTGATCGCGCCGGTCCTGATCGCCGGCTGGGGCCTGTTCCTGCAGCGCCGACTCGGCGGCCAGTGCGGCGATGCGCTCGGTGCTGGCATCGAACTGGTCGAAGTGGGCCTGCTGATTAGCCTCGTCGCGCAACTGATCTAGGCATCGTTACCGAACTTCACCCGTCCCCGGCTTGCGGGCGGGCGCTGCGCTGAAGCAAGGTAGTTCGATGGTTCGCGCGGGCTTTCGATGGATTTGGCGGTGCGCCGCGAACCATTGCGGCTGCAGCACGTCCAAGCGGCTGAGTCGCGCCCGGTGGGTGCGCGCCGCTGCCGGCAGTCATGGCAAGCCAACTTTCCGATGGAAGAGAAAAAACGCATGCGCAGAGTCATTGCCGTCGCGCTGGTGCTGGGCGCGATTGCCCTGCTGGCCGGGTATTTCGTGTTGCGCAAGCCGGCGACGTCCGGCGCAAACCATGAGGCTGCCGCTGGCGGCGCGGCCGAGCCCGGCGCGGGCAAGGGCGGTCGCCCCGGCGGCAATGGGCCGATACCGGTACTGCTGGCCGATGTCAGCCGTCGCGATGTGCCGATCTATCTCGATGGCCTCGGCACCGTGCAGGCGTTCAACACGGTGACGGTGCGGCCGCAGGTCAGCGGCCAGCTGGTCTCGGTGGCGTTCGAGGAAGGGCAGACGGTAAAAGCCGGCGAACTGCTGGCGCAGATCGATCCGCGCAACTTCGAGGCACAGCTGCAGCAGGCGCAGGCGCAGCAGGCGCAGAACCAGGCGCTGCTGAATACCGCCAAGCGCGATCTGCAGCGCTTCAGCGAACTGGTCGGCGATGGCTATGTGTCGAAGCAGCAGCTCGACACCCAGGCCCAGACCGTGGCCCAGACCGAAGCCACGGTGCGCGCCAACGAGGCCGCCGTGCAGAGCGCGCGCATCTCGCTCGGCTATGCGCGGATCACCGCGCCGATCTCCGGCATCACCGGCCTGCGGCTGGTCGATGTCGGCAATATCGTTGACGCCGGCACCACCACCGGCATCGTCGTGGTCACTCAGGTGATGCCGATCTCGGTGGTGTTCACCTTGCCCGAGCAGAGCCTGGCCGATATCCGCGCCGCCGGCGGAGCGGGCAAGTCCGGCGTCAAGGTGCTGGCCTTCGATCGTGACAATGCCAAGCAGATCGCCACCGGCGAGCTGACCGTGGTCGACAACCAGATCGACCAGACCACCGGCACCATCCGCATGAAGGCGACCTTCGCCAACCAGGACCGCGCGCTGTGGCCCGGCCAGTTCGTCAACATGCGGCTGCTGGTGCGTACCGAGAAGAACGGCCTGGTGATTCCGGCCAGCGCCGTGCAGCGCGGCCCGAACGGCGACTTCGTCTATGTCGAGAAGACCGACGACAAGGGCGCCCGCATCGCCGACAAGCGCGACGTCACCGTCGCCCGCAGCGAGAACGGCACGGCACTGATCGCCAAAGGCCTGAACGACGGCGATCGCATCGTCGTCGAAGGCCAGTACCGTTTGCAGCCGGGCTCGAAGATTCGTCTGGCCAGTGATCCGGCGCCGCCTGCGCAGCCGAAGGGCAAGTGAGCATGTTCGGCCGCGTCAAAAGCGGACGCGCGCAGTGAGCGTCTCCGAGCCCTTCATCTCGCGCCCGATCGCGACCACGCTGTTGATGATCGCGGTGCTGCTGCTGGGTGCGCTCGGCTATCGCGGCCTGCCGATCGCGGCACTGCCGGATGTCGATTTCCCGACCATCCAGGTCACCACGCAGTTGCCGGGCGCCAGCCCGCAGGTGATCGAATCGCTGGTGACTACGCCGCTGGAGCGGCAGTTCGGCACCATCGCCGGCATGTCGTCGATGAACTCGAACTCGGCGTTCGGCCTGTCGACGATCACCCTGCAGTTCGTGCTCGACCGCGATATCGACAACGCCGCGCAGGACGTGCAGGCGGCGATCAACGCGGCGCGCGGCACGCTTCCGAATGACCTGCCGTATCCGCCTGTCTACAACAAGGTCAACCCGGCCGTTGCGCCGATCCTGCAGCTGGCGATCAGCTCCGAAGTGCTGCCACAGAACCAGGTCGCCGATTTCGCCGATTCGGTGCTGGCGCAGAAGCTGTCGCAGGTCAGCGGTGTGGGTCTGGTGTCGATCCAGGGCAACCAGCGGCCGGCGGTGCGCATCCAGGCCAATCCGACCGCGCTGGCCGGATTGCAGCTCGGTCTCGAAGACATCCGCACCGCGCTGCAGCAGGCCAACGTCAACGCGCCGAAAGGCAGCTTCGATGGCCCCAAGCAAAGCTTCACCATCGGCTCCAACGACCAGATCATTTCGGCCGACGAATACAAGCCGGTGATCATCGCTTACCGCAATGGCGCGCCGGTGCGCTTGAGCGATATCGCGACCGTCATCGAAGGTGTGGAGAACGAACAGTTGGCTGCGTGGGTCGGCGCGCGCAGTGCGGTGCTGGTCGATGTCCGCCGCCAGCCCGGCGCCAACATCATCGAAACCGTGCAGCGCATCCAGGCGCTGCTGCCGCAGCTGACCGCGAACATTCCGGCGTCGATCCACCTCGAGGTGCTCGCCGATCGCACCGAAACCATCCGCGCTTCGGTGCACGACGTGCAGTTCACGATGATGCTCACCGTGGTGCTGGTGGTCATGGTGATCTTCGTATTCCTGCGCAAGCTATGGGCGACGGTGATCCCCAGCGTGGCGCTGCCGCTGTCGATCATCGGCACCTTCGGCGTCATGGCGCTGTGCGGCTTCTCGCTCGACAACCTGAGCCTCATGGCGCTGACCATCGCCACCGGTTTCGTCGTCGACGATGCGATCGTGATGATCGAGAACATCGTCCGCTACATCGAAGCCGGTGAAGACCCGGAAACCGCCGCACGCAAGGGTGCCAAGCAGATCGGCTTCACCGTGGTGTCGTTGACGGTATCGCTGATTGCCGTGTTCATCCCGCTGCTGTTCATGAGCGGTGTCATCGGCCGGCTGTTCCGCGAGTTCGCGCTGGTGCTGACCATCGCCGTGACCTTGTCGGCCTTCGTCTCGCTGACCTTGACGCCGATGATGTGCGCCAAGCTGCTCAAGGCCGAAGACCCGAACGCCAAGCACGGCAAGCTGTTCGAGTGGAGCGAGCGGCAGTTCGACAATCTGCTCGATGGCTATTCCCGGAGCCTGCGCTGGGTGATGGCGCGGCCGAAGCAGACCTTGCTGGTCTTCGGCCTCACTCTGGTCGCCACCGCCTGGCTGTTCATCAGCATTCCGAAAGGCCTGCTGCCGCAGCAGGACACCGGCGTCATCGTCGGCGTCGCCGAAGCCGAGGCAAGCATTTCGTTTCCGGCCATGCAGGCGCGCACTTTTGCGCTGAGCGAGGCGATTCGTGTCGATCCGGACGTGAAAAGCGTTGCCGCCTTCGTCGGTTCCGGCAGCATCAATCCGACCCTGAACACCGGCCGCCTGAACATCGTGCTGAAGCCGCGTGGCGAACGTAGTACGAGTGCTGATGGCGTCATCCGCCGGCTGAAGACGCTGGCCGCCAACGTCGAAGGCATAACCCTGTTCATGCAGCCGGTGCAGGATCTGCAGATCGACAGCCGCATCGCCCGCACCCAGTTTCAGCTGGTGCTGAAAAGCCTCGACGCCGCCGAACTGGCGGAGTGGACGCCGAAGTTCATCGACGCGCTGAAACGCCAGCCCGAGTTGACCGATGTCACCACCGATCAGCAGGTCGATGGCTTGTATCTGAAGCTCGACATCCAGCGCGATCGCGCCAGCCGCCTCGGCGTGCCGGTGCAGGCGATCGACGACACGCTGTATGACGCGTTCGGTCAGCGTCAGGTGACGACCATCTTCACCGCGATCAACCAGTACCGGGTGGTGCTTGAAGTGCCGCCGGAGTTCCGCAAGCGGCCTGACGCGCTCGATCAGCTCTACGTGAAATCGACCTCCGGCAGCCTGGTGCCGCTGTCTGCGGTGGCGACGGCGACGACGGTGCGCGGCCCGTTGGTGCTGAGCCATCTCGGCCAGCTGCCAGCGGCGACCTTGTCGTTCAATCTCGCGGCCGGGCAGTCGCTGAGCCATGCCTTGCCGGCGATCGATGCGGCAGCTGCGGAAATCGGCTTGCCGACCTCGGTGCAGCGCAGCTTCTCGGGCAGCGCCGCCGAGTTCCAGACCTCGCTGGCCAGCATGCCCTGGCTGATCCTGGCGGCCATTGTCGTGATCTACATCGTGCTCGGCGTGCTCTACGAGAGCTACATCCACCCGATCACCATCCTGTCGACCCTGCCGTCCGCCGGCGTCGGTGCGCTGCTGGCGTTGCTGCTGACCGGTCAGGATTTCTCGGTGGTGGCGCTGATCGGCGT
>NZ_CAISIQ010000059.1 GCF_903885465.1 uncultured Nevskia sp. | reverse complement strand
GGTCTTCGCTGCTGGCTTTGTCGACGTCATAGCTGAGCAGCGGCACTTCCGGCGCCACCGTGTCACGGCCGGGGCCGGCGAGCGGCTGCAGCTTGGCGGTGACCACGATCAGCTTCGGCGCATCGCTGCCGTAGAACTTCAGACGCTCGGCGTCGACGCCGATGTTGCTCGACACCTGCACCTGCAGATAACCGTCCTCGCCGAGTTCGGAAACCCGCGCGCCCGGCGCATGGCCGAGCTCCACCGTCGCGGTTTCGATGAAGCGGGAGGACGAGGCGCAGCCGCTCAGCAGCAACAGCGGAACGGCGGCGGCAAGGGCGAGGCTGGCGCGAAGCATCATTGGAAAGCCGACAAAAGTGGATCGATGGGTGTCGAGACAGCAACACGAGGGACAGCGTAAAGCCTGCGGCGGTTCAGTCGGCAATCCGTTCCGGTGACATCGGCAGCCAGCTCGCAGTGGCCGTCAGCACCAGTCCGGCGCGGATCGCGCGGCCCGGAAACACCTTGCCGATGGCATCGACATAGGCATCCATCTGGCTGCGATGCTGCTGCGCGAGGCTGACGGCATCCGGCCGCGGCGCGGTCTTGTAATCGATGATCCACAGCTGCGTGCCGTCGTCGATCAGGCGATCGATGATGCCGCTGCGCGGCGTGCCGTCATCGGCCTGCCACTGGACCGGCACTTCATTCCAGGCCCGCACGAGCCGTGCCGGATCGAACAGCATCGCCAGCGCTGGGTTGGCCAGCACGGCGCGCGCTTCGGCGAGCCAGCCGTCTGTGAGGCTCGGGTCGACGATTTCGCCGAATTGGGCTTCCAGCTGGGCGACCAGACCGTCTGCACGCAGTGCGAGACCACGCACCAGCTGCTCGATCAGCCAATGGATCGCCCGGCCGCGCAGCACGGCATCGGGATCGCGTGCCGCGCTGTCGCCGGACGGTGTCGCGCTACTGCGCAGCAACGCGGGCAAGCGTTCACGCAGCCGCGGCGATTCGGCAGGCGCTGCCGCCGTGGCGGCCACGGCCGCTGCCGGGATCACCGGAAAATGGCCGAGGCGGATGCCGAGCGTGCCTTTCGGCGCATCGGCCAGCGGCTGCGAGCCGTGCTCGGCGACCAGCAGGTTCATCGCGTCGACGGCGTGCTGGTGCCAGCGGCGCAGCCGGTCTTCCTGCTTCTGCGCGAACGCCGACACGAACAGGTACTGGCGGGCGCGGGTAGTGGCGACATACAGCAGGTTCAGCACTTCGCGATCCTGTTTTTCGCGACGCGCTTCGATCAGTTCTTCGCTGCGGGCGTCGCGCTCGGGCTTGGCGCCGATCAACACGAAAGCGCTGGGCCGGTCGGCGTCCGATGGCCAGTCGACCAGCCAGCCGGCATCGCGGCTGCTCGGTGTCGGTGCGGTATTGACCACGAACACGGCGGGCGCTTCCAGGCCTTTCGAGGCGTGCACTGTCATCACCCGCACGGCGTCGGCGGTGGCTGGCGGCGCTTCGTCGGGCGCGTCCTTGCCGGCAGCGGCGAGCCGGGCCAGCGCCTGGTTCAGACGGCCGAGCGTCGGATAGCGGCCCTGGTCGATGTTCAGCACCTGCTGCATCAGCGCGCCCAGATTGACCCGGATGCGCCGGTCCGCGGGCATCACCGCTTCGTAGCGCGATGCCAGGTCCAGCTCGCCGTCGATGCGATCGAGCAGGTCGTGAGCGGGCAGGCGGCTGGCCGCCGCCAGCCAGGCCGCGATGGCCGTGGCTGCGCGAGCCAGCGGTTCGCCCAGGGCATCGTGCCCGGCGTCGCGGCTGGCTAGCGCCTGCAGGCGGCTCCACCAATCGCGGCCGTCGTCGCGAGCCAGGGCCAGTTGCACCAGATCATCGTCGCTGGCTGAGAACATCGGCGAGCGCAGCACCTGGGCCAGATCGAGATCGCGCTGCGGGCTGTCGAGCAGGCGCAGCAGGGCCATCAGATCGCGCGCCAGCACGGTGTCGAGCAGACCGCCGCGCGCTGATCCTACGAATGGAATCCGCGCTTCGGCCAACGCCTGTTCGATGGCGCGCAGATGGGTGCGCTCGCGGGCCAGGATCATCACATCGGCATAGCCGAGCGCACGCGCCGGCTGGCCATCGACAGCGACCGGCAGCCGGGCATCGATCAACGCGCGGATGCGCGCCGCGACCTGAGCGCCTTCGCGGGCGGCGAGGCTCTGCTCCTCGTCCGCAAGCGCTTCCGTCAGCGGATCGCGCAAGCTGCCGACGACCAGTTGCTTGCGGTCGAGCTTGTCGGCCGCAGCGGCGGCCAGCGCTTCTACCTCGGGCACGACTCTCGGTAGCACTTCCACCGCGCCCCAGTCGTCGCTGCGCCAGGTGGCGTGTGGCTCGAAGCCGATCGCCGTCGCGTCCTCGCCGGTGAACAGCGCATTGACGAAAGCGATCACCGCCGGTGCGCTGCGGCGCGACTTGTTCAGCGTCTCCTCGGTACCGGCCAGACGATCGCGCAGATGCTCGCCGGCTCGCTGCAGCAGTTCGGGATTGGCGCGCCGGAAACCGTAGATGCTCTGCTTGGGATCGCCGACCACGAAGGCGCTGCGCGGCCGTTCCCGGTCGTCGGCCATGTTGTCGAGAATGGTCAGCAGCAGCGACCACTGGGTCGGGCTGGTGTCCTGGAATTCATCGAGCAGCAGGTGATCGATGCGGCGATCGAGCTTGTACTGCACCCAGTCGCGGTCCGGCCCGCGCAGCAGCTTCCAGGCCTGCCATTCGAGATCGTCGAAGCCGAGCGCATTGCGCGCGCGCAGCGCTTCGTCACGCGCGGCCAGCAGGCGGATGCCGAGCGTCGCCGCGGCGACACCACGCTGCCAGTTGCGGCGTACGGTGCGCGCGGCGCTGATGGCTTCGAGCGTGGTGCAGATCGTCTCGTACACCGCCATGAAGCGGAAAAATTCGGCCTGGCTGACTTTGGCCTTGATCTTCAGCTTGCGGCGTTCGCCATCGGTCAGGAATTTCTGCGCGGCCGCCAGGCGAGCAAGAGCATCGGTGGCGGCCAGTGCCGTCGCCGGTACCTCGGCCTTCAGATGGCCGAGTCCGCCGAAATCGATCAGCAGGTCATACGCACGGTTCAGTTGCTCGACGAATTCCGGCGTCATCAGCGCCGCTTCCGGAGGTGTTGCATCGTCCGGATCGACGCCGAGTTCGTCGGCGAGCATTGCCGAGTAGTTGGCGATCTGCTCGTCGGCCGGCCAGTCCTGCACCAGCGCGCGCCAGTCGCTGCGCTGCTGGATGAAGCCATCGAGCCAGCCGCGCAGCTGGTGTTCGCTGGCGCCGTCGTCGATCAGCTGCCTGAAGGCGCGGGCTTCCACGCTGTCCGGCTGGCGATGCAGCGCGGCCAGCAGCGTGGTCCAGGCTTCGGCCAGCAGTTCGCGCTCGTCTTCCAGCAGCGTGTATCCGGGCGGAATGCCGGCTTCGATCGCGAAGCGGGTCAGCAGGTCCTGGCAGAACGCGTGCAGGGTCAGCGCACGCAGGCCGAACGGGGCCTGCAGCAGGCGCTCGTACTGGCTGCGCGCCAGCGCTCGCAGCGTGTCGTCCGGCTGCAGGTCGATCTTGACCAGCTCGCGATCGAGCGCCTCGTCGCTGGCGAACGCCAGCTCGCGCAGTCGGCTTTCGACCCGCTCGCGCATCTCGGCCGCGGCCTTGCGGGTGAAGGTCAGCGCGAGGATGCCGCCGGGATCGGTGCCGGCCAGCAGCAGGCGCACGACCCGCGACACCAGCTGCCAGGTCTTGCCGCTGCCGGCCGAGGCAACGACGCTGACCGAGCGAGCGGGATCAAGCGCGAGGTTCACGACGCGGCCACCCAGCTGCCACGCCGGCACAGGCCGCTGTGATCGCAATACTCGCAGACCGCAGCCGCGCCGTTCGCCGGCAGCGCGTGGCCGGCCTCGAGCCGGCTGCGCAGCGATTGCAGTCGGGTTTCGATGGCCGACAACAGCGGTGTCAGCGCATCAATCGGCACGCTGACGATGCGCTTGTGCGCGGCCAGATCGCCGCCGAGCTTCCAGTATTCGATCGCCGCCGGATCTTCGACCGCCAGCGCGTAATGCGGCAGTTGCACCGCTTCGCCGGAAACCATGGCCTTGGCATCGGGCACCCGGCTGCCGGTCTTGTAGTCGACGACGGTGGCACCGTCCGCGCGGTGCTCGATGCGATCGACCAGGCCGGCCAGCGTCCAGCCGGCGCGCTCGCGGGGCAGCTCGACTTCGACCTGCACGCGCGCATCGCTGCGTTCGGCCAGTTGCGTGGCCAGCCAGGGCCGGACCCTGGCGAATTCGCGCTGCCAGACCGCGGCCATCGGCCGACTTGCGAGATCGGGCGCGAACACGGCGTAAGCCAGTGTTTCGAGATGGCTGGCGATCGGCTCGGCTTCGGCTGGGCCGGCATACGGCGGCGGCAAGCTGGCGTCGCGGTGCTCGTGGAAGGCGCACAGGATGCGATGCACGCGATCGCCGTAGTCACTGCGATCCGGCTCGGCGTCCGGGTCCTGGCCGGCGTCGAGGCGCAGGTTCTTCGCCGCATGCCAGCGGTAGGGACATTCGATCAGCTGCTGGTGGCTGCCGGCACTCAGGCGGGCCGGCAGCAGCGCCGCCGAGGCCATCGGTGCGGGCATGGTCTGCGGCTGCAGATCGATGGCGATGCGCGGCGCGATCCGGGTCGCGGCCAGCCCGGCGCGAGCGGCGAGTGCACTGTCGTGCAGCGCGTCATGGCCGGCGGCCTGCGCCTGCGCGGCCAGCGCTTCCAGCCAGGGCGAGGGCTGCGGCGTGTCGCCGTCCTCGTCGGCGGCATAGCTGGCGATCACCGTCGGCGCGGCTTCGAGCAGGCCGCGCAGCCGGCTCAGGCCCAGGGCCTGCCGTACCGGCCAGCCTTCCAGGCCCAGCTCG
>NZ_CAISIQ010000058.1 GCF_903885465.1 uncultured Nevskia sp. | reverse complement strand
CGTCGCGCAGGCTTGGCCCGGGAGGACGATTTGCTCTGGAACGGATTGGCGGTCTCCGTGGGCGACCTCCAGTTTCGGAGAGCGAAACTGTGTATCGCCTGCTACCTCGAAGATGGATTTGCGCACAGCGAATGGGACCATGTCGCAGCGGTTGCCTGCTCGCGTCACCGAGTATTGCTGGACGACGCGTGTCCGTGTTGTTCGACACCGTGGACCCACGTGCGCGATCCGCTGCAGTGCCGCTGCGCCCCGAACGGGATGGTCCGCCGGCAACAGCCCTGCAGACCCGAGCCTGCCGATTTGATGCGTCGCTTGATCGATGCCGGAAACCAGGTCGGGATTCGTCTGATCGGCGCCGCGTGGTCGGTCCTGCAATGGTGGAAGACCCTAGGCCTCGACATCAACCAATCATTCGCGGCGGACGCGCTGGCCGATCTGCACGCTGGGCGCTGGCCGAGTGTCGGGAGAGTCGTCTCGGACGACCACGGCGTGCATATCCATCCGCGTGTCGCTGTCGCACCAATGCTCTCGGACGGGAGACCTGTTCACGCCGAGCACGCGGAAATGATGCTGGCTGTTCCAGCGCCGAAGGTTCTGGTCAGCACGCTGACATCGGAAACGTGGCCGGCGAGCACGGCCATGGCCGTGCTGGGCATCGGTCGGGTGCCCTACGACAAACTCGTCGATGCCGGCCACATGCCGAGCAATGATCACGGCGACGTCCAGGTCGCTGCGGTCAACGATCTGCTCTGGACTGTCGCGCCAATCAATCACGGCCCTATCGTTACCGAAGACCGGAGCCGCCTTCGCTCCGGGCGCTCGCGTCAGTCCTTGGCGTCAATAGTCAGCACGATCAAAGCCGAAGCGGTAATGGACTCGGGCATCAAGGGGCTCGAAGACCAACCGCTGGCGTTGCGCAACTCCGGGATGAATGCGCCGGTCATCACGCTGGCCATCGCCGCGGCCAAACTGCGGACCAACACCGAATCCGTTCGTGGCGCGATTCGCGTCGGACTTATCGCAGCGCATAAAGGAACTGCCGACAGCGCCGTGGCCTGGTGCATCGATCCGGTCAGCCTCGACAGGTTCGATTGCGATTATATCTTCGCCTCGGCAATCGCCGCCGATTACCAAGCCGCTCGCACCACGCTGGCCAGCCGCCTTCGATCGGCGGGTTTGCTACCCGTCAGCGGACCCGGACTCGACGACGGGGTGACTTACGTCTTCCTCCGCCGAGACCTCGTCTCGGTCGACCTCGAACGAATCCTCCGCGAACCATACCGATCGCCAGCGGGCAGAAAGAATCTGGCTGATCGACTGCGGATGTCGACGACCCTCTCGCGGACGGATGCCGCAACACTGTTGGCCCTCTCCGGCAGGGATCTC
Source organism: uncultured Nevskia sp. (assembly GCF_903885465.1). Lineage (GTDB taxonomy): Bacteria > Pseudomonadota > Gammaproteobacteria > Nevskiales > Nevskiaceae > Nevskia. The sequence continues at coordinate 1,454 of NZ_CAISIQ010000058.1, read as the reverse complement.
AACTCGGTGGTCGCCGACGGCTGGCTCGCGCCGGTTTCCGGTACGCCGTCGCGATGGCGTTTCGACCGCAAAGGGGTCGATGCCCTCGCGGAGCAGCTGCGATCTGATTACCGCGATGTCCGCAATGCGATCGACGTGACCGGCCAAACCAGTTCCGAATTTCGTCGAACCTGGATCGATACCGGCTTCGTGCACACCCGACGATTCGGCGGTCGAGAGCTGATCGCCGTCCCCGACCTTGAGCGGATCGCCGAGCTGTGGAAGGCGTCGGCCACCGGCACCGCTATCGGAAGATCGCTGAACAGGGCGCGCTGGCTCTGCCCGAATCTGCAGAAGATGGACAAGCTGCAACCGGTCGCGGTCCTTGGCTCCGGCACCAGAAGGGTCCGGCTGTACCCGCGTAATGCCGAGCCACTGGATCGGTATGACCGGAGATAAAACCAGATCGGCCACATCGCCCAGTGCCAATCCCAGATTCGGCAGGCGCTTGGGAAGCCTTTGGCAGTCGTGCAGCTCCGCCCACCGCAACACCGAGGCCCGCGCTGGCCGCCATTTACCAGTAGTAGACGTGCGGCTTGCGCGATCCGAGCGGCCAGATCAGCCCGTCGGGGTCACGGCCACGCATGACTTGCCAGCACATGTGTCGATTTTCGTGGCGGCGCGGCCGGTTCATGTGCAGCCGTACCCAGTATCCCGGGGTGGACTGCGTGTGGTTCGGCCTGCGGAAGCTGCGCCTGAGACGGCCTGCGGCGTCGCGATCCTTCGCGCGATTCGTGATGGACATGCTTTGTACCAGTGTGATGGTCTAAAGCACGTTCAGTCCTCCGTTATGGGTTTGAGATTGGCCACGTCCAAATGCTACTGCCTCCCGACCACTTTCGTGAAGCGAGATAGATAGCGGCGATTCATTCGCTGCAGGAATGGCGCAGCAATAATTAGATTTGACCGAAGCCCGAGCGCGTAACGCTTGGGCTTTTTTGCTGGCGTGGCACTACAGGCGCCAGCCGCGAGCCCCCCGTTTCGCTCACGTACCGCTTGGCCAATCTAGAAATAGCTCTGCACCGGCAATACGACGCGATTCAGGAGCGATCTGGAAATAGCGATTCGAAATAAGGGCAAATCTACGAGTAGCCGCGGTATCGGTCTGATCACCGATCGCCGGATGCGAGTCATCTGATTGATTTACCGAGTGCCGCGGAATGGGCTCTCAGTGGTCCTGTCGCTGATGTTTTTGCCGCTCTCCGCTACAGATTTATAAATCGAGCCGAATCTAATGCTCCGAATTAAGGAATTAACACTCGGCTATAGCGATGCAGAAAACTATAAAAAGCGCGAAAACAAGGAACTCTTCAATCACGTTTTTATTCGGAATGACGCATTAGAAAAGCTCTGCGATCCGTCGGTGACATTTCTAATCGGGGATAAAGGCACCGGAAAAACAGCTTATTCCGTTT
>NZ_CAISIQ010000057.1 GCF_903885465.1 uncultured Nevskia sp. | reverse complement strand
CCAGCACTTCACCGCAGTTCGCGGCGTTGTAGCCGGGTAAGGCGTTGACCAGGTTGCGGAAGTCCGGATTGCACAGGGTGTCGATCACGCTCAGCAGTGCCGGAGTCTTCAGCGCAGTTTTCGCGCACAGGAAGAAGTAGCGCTCACCGGCCAGCGGCACGAAGCCGAGATCGAAGCGCTTGGCCGCGGCCTCGACGCCGACACCCGCATCGGCCATGCCGCTGGCGACGTAAGCGGCAACTGCGGCATGGGTGAATTCGCCGCTTTCGTAACCGGTGATCCTGGCGCCGTCGATGCCAGCCTTTTCCAGCATCAGATCGAGCAGCATCCGGGTGCCGGACCCGGGCTGGCGATTGACGAAGCGGATTTCGGCGCGGGACAGATCGGCCAGCGACTGGATGCCTTTCGGATTGCCCGGCGCCACGATCAGGCCCTGGCGTCGCGTTGCCAGCATGATCAGCCGGTGGGTCTGCGGTTTCAGCCAGGCGGCGTACTGCTGCAGCGCCGGTGCTTCGAATTCGCCGAGCGGCACGTGAAAGCCGGCCAGATCGCAGGCGCCGCTCTTGAACGCGCCGAGCGCTTCGAAGCTGGAACGGTATTTCAGGTCGATCGGAATCCGGCTGCGCACGAACCAGTCGCGCAGGGTTTCCACTGCGAAGCCGTGGCTGGCCTGCACGCGGAGGATGGCGCCGGTGTCGCTGAGCGCGCGTTCCAGCTCCACTTCCAGCTCCGATGCCAGGCTGTCGAGCAAAGGTGCCAAGCGCGCATTGATGCGCTTGTCGGCCCAGACCAGCTTCTCCGCCAGCGGCGTCAGCACCGCACCGCGGCCGCGCTGCATCGCCACCAGCGGTGCGCCGAAGGTGCGGGTGCCGTCCTGCAAAAGGCCCCAAGCGTAGCGATAGGAAAGCCCGGCCTGGATGCAGGCTTCGGCCAGGGTGCCGGTTTCCCGGACTCGGGCCAGAAGCTCGACCAGACGCGGCAGCGACTGCTTGCCATCAGCCTGTTCGAGCTGCCAATGCGGCTTGATCGAAACTTTGAACATCGGAATGCCTTGGAGGTCGGTAAAGAGGAATGCGCTTTAGGCTTTACGATACATATTTTCATCGCTCTCCGGTACGACTACCGTGTCCTAACTGCAGGATTTTCAAGGCTGCAGATATGTTTCAAGGCACATAAACAGTAGTCGACTCAGGCTGCTGCAACGGAGGATGAATGTCGAGCATCGCGCCAACGGCAGGAACATCGAGCCTGCTCGATTTTCTGGCCAAGGAACGGACGATCGCCGGCCCGGGATTCAACCGCTGGCTGGTGCCGCCGGCTGCGCTCGCGATCCACCTCTGCATCGGCATGGCCTACGGCTTCAGCGTGTTCTGGTTGCCGCTGTCGAAAGCCGTCGGTGTCAGTGCACCGCTCGCCTGCCCCGCGGGCACCAGCTTCTTCGCCGAGCTATTCGTCAGCAATTGCGACTGGAAGATTTCCACGCTCGGCTGGATGTACACGCTGTTCTTCGTCTTTCTCGGCTCCAGTGCTGCGATCTGGGGCGGCTGGCTGGAACGCGCCGGCCCGCGCAAGGCCGGGCTGGTGTCGATGGCCTGCTGGTGCGGCGGCATGCTGCTGTCGGCGCTCGGCATTCACCTGCATCAGTTCTGGCTGATGCTGCTCGGCTCCGGCGTGATCGGCGGCATCGGCCTCGGCCTTGGCTACATCTCGCCGGTGTCGACGCTGATCAAGTGGTTCCCGGATCGCCGCGGCATGGCCACCGGCATGGCGATCATGGGCTTCGGCGGCGGCGCGATGATCGGCTCGCCTCTCGCCCAGCTGCTGATGACGAAGTACGCCACGGCAAGCTCGATCGGCGTCGCTGAAACCTTCGTGACCATGGCGCTGATCTACGCCGTGTTCATGACCGCGGGCGCACTGGGCTATCGCGTTCCCGCCGCCGGCTGGAAGCCTGCGGGCTGGACACCGCCGGCGACGAACACCGCCAACGCGATGATCAGCTCGAAGCACGTGCATCTGCACAATGCCCACAAGACGCCACAGTTCTGGCTGATCTGGGCGGTGCTGTGCCTGAACGTCACTGCCGGGATCGGCGTCATCGGCATGGCCTCGCCGATGCTGCAGGAAGTGTTCGGCGGACAACTGATCGGCATCGAGGCTGCGATCGGCTCGCTCGATGCCAGCCAGGCTGCACAGATCGCCGCGATCGCTGCCGGCTTCACCGGCCTGCTCAGCCTGTTCAACATCGCCGGCCGCTTCTTCTGGGCATCGATGTCCGACAAGCTGGGCCGCAAGATCACCTACGCGATCTTCTTCCTGCTCGGCACCGCGCTCTACGCATCGGTGCCCAGCGCCGGACACGCTGGCAGCGTGGCGCTGTTCGTCGGCGCGCTGTGCATCATCCTGTCGATGTACGGCGGTGGCTTTGCGACCGTGCCCGCCTATCTCGCCGACATGTTCGGCACCCAGTTCGTCGGCGCCATCCATGGCCGGCTGCTGACTGCCTGGTCGATCGCCGGCATCTTTGGCCCGGTGATCGTCAACTACCTGCGCGAATACCAACTCGCCCAGGGTGTCGCGAAAGCGCAGGTCTACGACACCACGATGCTGATCCTTGCCGGGCTGCTGGTCGTGGGCTTCGCCTGCAATCTGCTGATTCGCCCCGTCGAGCCGAAATGGCAGATGAACGAGGCCGAACTGGCCGAAGCCAAGAGGCTGGCACACGAGATCGCCCCTGCTGGCGCGCCGATCAGTTCCGTTCAAACCGCCAATGGCTTCAGCGTCATGGTGCTGCTCGCCTGGCTCGCCGTCGGCATTCCACTGGCTTGGGGCGTGTCGCAGACCGTCGCCAAGGCCGCAATCCTGTTCAAGTAAAGACCGAATCCGAAACATGGCCCCCAACCTGTCGAGTTCCACCTTCGAGCGCCGCAGTCCGCCGATCAAGCTCGCCGAGCTGTCATCGCTGTCGGCCGCCGATAGCGCAGCGATCAATGCCGTGCTCGCCAGGTTGAAGAACCTGCCGGGTGCCTTGCTGCCGATCCTGCACGGCGTGCAGGACGCGCTCGGCTACGTGCCGAAGGATGCGGTGCCGGTCATTGCCAAGTCGCTGAACCTGTCGCGTGCCGAAGTGCATGGCGTGATCAGCTTCTATCACTGGTACCGCACCGAGAAGCCGGGCGAACACGTGCTGCATCTGTGTCGCGCCGAAGCCTGTCAGGCGGTTGGCGGCCGAGCACTGGAAGCGCATGTGAAAACCACGCTCGGCATCGATTTCCACGAGACCACGGCCGATGGCCGCTACACGCTGGAACCGGCCTACTGCCTCGGCAATTGCGCCGTCGGCCCCAGCCTGATGATCGATGGCGCGCTGAAAGGCCGCGTGACGGCGGACCGCTTCGATCGCCTGACCGGAGTGACGGCATGAGCGCCCTGAAGGAGGCCGTGACCATCTACGTGCCGCGCGATTCGACAGCGATCTCGCTGGGCGCTGATGAAGTGGCTGCCGCGATCACTGCCGAAGCCGCGCGCATCGGCCTGGACATCAAGCTGATCCGCAACAGCTCGCGCGGCATGTTCTGGCTGGAGCCGCTGGTCGAGGTCGCCACCGACGCCGGCCGCATCGGCTACGGCCCGGTGCAGCCGGAAGACGTTGCTTCGCTGTTCGCAGCCGGGCTGACTCACGGTGCTCGTCATCCGCTGAGCCTCGATCTGGTCGAAGAGATTCCATACATCAAGAATCAGGAGCGCCTGACCTTTGCGCGCGCCGGCATCACCGATCCAGTCAGCCTCGCCGATTACCGCGCTCACGACGGTTACAACGGCCTGACGAACGCGCTGGCGATGGAGCCAGCCGCGATCATCGCAGCGGTGACCGACTCGGGCTTGCGCGGCCGCGGTGGCGCTGCGTTCCCGGCCGGCATCAAATGGAAGACTGTGGCGGGTGCCGAAGGCGCGCAGAAGTACATCGTCTGCAATGGCGACGAAGGCGATTCCGGCACCTTCGCCGATCGCATGGTCTGCGAAGGCGATCCCTTCGTGCTGATCGAAGGCATGACCATCGCCGGTGTGGCCGTCGGTGCCACGCGCGGCTACATCTATCTGCGCTGCGAATACCCGTACGGCGAGCGGGCGCTAAACGAAGCGATCAAGGCCGCGTACGCTGCCAACTGGCTGGGCGCCAACATCCAGGGTTCCGGCAAGCACTTCGATCTGGAAGTGCGGATGGGCGCCGGCGCCTATATCTGCGGCGAGGAAACCTCGCTGCTGGAATCGCTGGAAGGCAAGCGCGGCATGGTCCGCTTCAAGCCGCCGCTGCCGGCGATCAAGGGCCTGTTCGGTTGCCCGACGGTGATCAACAACGTCATCACCCTGGCCTCGGTGCCGATCATCCTCGACAAGGGTGCAGAGCACTACAAGAACTTCGGCGTCGGCCGCTCGCGCGGCACGCTTCCGGTGCAGCTCGCCGGCAACATCAAGCATGGCGGGCTGGTCGAAAAAGCTTTCGGCGTGTCCTTGCGCGATCTGCTTTACACCTTCGGCGGCGGCGCACTCAGCGGCCGGCCAATCCGCACCGTGCAGGTCGGCGGCCCGCTCGGCGCCTACATCCCGGATTCGCAGTTCGATCTGCCGCTCGACTACGAGGCCTACGCCAAGGTCAACAACATGGTCGGCCACGGCGGCATCACGGTGTTCGACGACACCGTCGACATGGCCGAGCAGGCGCGCTTCTCGATGGAGTTCTGCGCCACCGAATCCTGCGGTAAGTGCACACCCTGCCGCATCGGCTCGACGCGCGGCATGGAAGTGATCGATCGGCTGGTGGCCGGCGATCAACCGGTGAAGCAGGAAGCGCTGCTCCGCGATCTCTGCGACACGATGCTCGCCGGAAGCTTGTGCGCACTGGGCGGCATGGCGCCGTTCCCGGTGCTCAGCGCCTTGAATCATTTCCCCGAAGATTTCCAGAAATCATCCCAGCAGCAAACGCCGCGCGTTCGCGTCGCGTCCTGATAGAGGTACGCAGCCATGTTCTCGATCATCGACAAGGATCTCGGTACTCCCGCCCCGCGTCCACCGCGCAATGTCGGTCAGAAGACCGCGATTGCCGAAGTCGCGGCCAAGCAGGTCACGCTCAACATCGACGGCCGTGAAGTCACGGTGCCGGAAGGCACTTCGGTGATGCGCGCCGCCGCGCTTGCCGACATCAACATCCCCAAGCTCTGCGCCACCGACACGCTGGAAGCCTTCGGCTCCTGCCGTCTGTGCCTGGTGCAGATCGAAGGCATGCGCGGCTATCCGGCGTCGTGCACGACCCTGGTCGCCGACGGCATGAAGGTAGTCACCCAGAACGACAAGCTCGCCAAGCTGCGCCTCGGCGTGATGGAGCTGTACATCTCCGATCACCCGCTGGACTGCCTGACCTGCCCCGCCAATGGCCACTGCGAACTGCAGGACATGGCGGGCGCCGTGGGCCTGCGCGAAGTGCGCTACGGCTATGACGGCGAGAACCATGTCCATGCGAAGCGCGACGGCAAGCTCAACGATCGCTTCATGCCGAAGGACGAGAGCAATCCTTACTTCACCTTCGATCCCAGCAAGTGCATCGTCTGCTCGCGCTGCGTGCGCGCCTGCGACGAGCAGCAGGGCACCCTGGCGCTGACCATCTCCGGCCGCGGCTTCGAGTCGATGGTCAGCCCGAGCCAGAGCGACAGCTTCATGGAATCGGAATGCGTGTCCTGCGGCGCCTGCGTGGCCGCCTGCCCGACCGCGACCCTGAGCGAGAAATCGCTGATCGCCAAGGGCCAGGCCGAGCACAGCGTGATCACCACCTGCGCCTACTGCGGCGTCGGCTGCTCGTTCCGCGCCGAGATGAAGGGCGAGGACATCGTCCGCATGGTGCCGAACAAGGACGGCCACGCGAATCACGGTCACTCCTGCGTCAAGGGCCGCTTCGCGATCGGCTATGCGACGCACACCGATCGGATCACCAAGCCGATGATCCGCGCGAAGATTTCCGATCCCTGGCGCGAAGTGTCCTGGGATGAAGCGATCGGCCACGCGGCTTCTGAGTTCAAGCGCATTCAGGCGAAGTACGGCAGGGATTCGGTCGGCGCGATCACCTCGAGCCGCTGCACCAATGAAGAGGTGTACGTGGTCCAGAAAATGGTCCGCGCCGCATTCGGCAACAACAACGTCGACACCTGCGCCCGCGTCTGCCACTCGCCGACCGGCTATGGCCTGAAGCAGACGATCGGTGAATCGGCCGGCACCCAGACCTTCGATTCGGTGATGCAGAGCGACATCATCGTTGTCATCGGCGCCAACCCGACCGATGGCCATCCGGTGTTCGCGTCGCAGATGAAGCGTCGT
>NZ_CAISIQ010000056.1 GCF_903885465.1 uncultured Nevskia sp. | reverse complement strand
TGATTCAGGAAGGTGACGCGGTACAGGCGCTGGGGAGTACTCATGCTTGTGGCGAAACTCGCAGCCCGGAGCAATGGAAGGCCGGGACGGGCGCGATTTTCCCATACATCGCGGCCTGCAATCAGGCCGCGCCGAAATGCTCCGCTAACGCACCAGCCGGAAGCAGTTGCGCAGTTCGTCGACGAACAGCCCCGGCTGCTCGAAGGCCGCGAAGTGGCCGCCCTTCGGAACCTCGTTCCAGTAGATCAGGTTCGACATGCAGCGCTCGGCCCAGCTGCGCGGCGCGCGGTAGATCTCCTTGGCGAAGATGCTGCAGCCCACCGGCAGCGCGAGCTGCACGGCGATGAAACCATCGTGATAGCTCTCCCAGTACAGGCGAGCGGACGACGCGGCGCTGTTGCTCAGCCAGTACAGCATGACGTTGTCGAGGATTTCGTCGGCGGCCAGCACGCTGAGCGGATCGCCGCCGCAATCCATCCACTTCCAGAACTTCTCGTAGATCCACATCGCCTGGCCGGAAGGCGAATCGGCCAGGCCGTAGCCGACGGTCTGCGGCCGCGTCGACTGCTGCTTCGAATAGCCGGAATCCCAGCGATCGTAGTGCTGCAGCGCGCCGAGCATCGCCGCTTCCTCGGCGCTGAATTTATGGCCGAGATCGGCCGGCAACACCACCGGCAGATTGACGTGGATCGCCGCCAGCCCTGCGGGCCGCAATGCGCCGAGATTGGTCGTCACCAGCGAGCCCCAGTCACCGCCCTGCGCGACATAACGGCCGTAACCAAGCCGGCTCATCAGCTCGGCCCAGACGCTGGCGATCTTCTGCACGCCCCAGCCCGCTTTCGGCGGCTTGCCGGAAAAGCCGTAGCCGGGCAGCGACGGAATGACCAGATGGAAAGCATCTTCGGCCTTGCCGCCGTGGGCGGTCGGATCGGTCAGCGGGCCGATCACCTTGTGGAACTCGATCACCGAACCCGGCCAGCCGTGGCTCATGATCATCGGCATCGCGTTCTCGTGTTTCGAACGCACATGCAGGAAGTGGATCGCCACGCCATCGATCTCGGTGCTGAACTGGCCGAGCCCGTTCAGCATCGCTTCGCAGCGCCGCCAGTCGTACTTCGTCAGCCAATGCTCGACCAGCGCCTTCGCTTGCGCCAGCGGCACGCCCTGGGACCAGTCGCCGACCGTCTCCGGATCAGGCCAGCGGGTCAGCTCCAGACGGCGGCGCAGATCGACCAGTTGGGATTCGGGGATGGACAGGTGGAAGGGCTGGATAGTCGTGTTCACAAAGGAGGCTCAGGGGTGAATGGTGCAACGAGCAGCGTGCTCGTGAGTCAATTGTCGAGAGGTTCTTCGCCGGGAGTTTCGATGGCATTCAGCACCGTTTCCGCCAACCACAGCTTGCCCCAGGCGCGTCCGGTGACTTCACGCAGCACGCCGAGCATTTCGAGTTTGGCAATCATCACGCGGGCTGTCGGATCGCTGATGCCGAGCAGCTTCTGCAGGCGCGGCGGATTGACGTAAGGGTTGGTGAATAGCACATCGACCAGCGGCAGGGCTTTGGGCAAGGTTTCGAGTGCGACGCGCAGTTGTTCGCGTAAATCCAGCAGTTGTTTGGCTTGCCGGCTGGCACGGGCGGCGCTCCAGCGAACGCCGTTCAGGAAGTACATCAGCCAGCCCTGCCAGTCGCCATGCGTGCGGATGCGGCTCAAGGATTCGTAATACTCGCGACGATGGCGTTCGATGAATTCGGACAGGTATAGCAGCGGCTGGCCGAGGCGGCCCCGATCGATCAGGAACAGGGTGATCAGCAGCCTGCCAACACGGCCGTTGCCGTCGAGAAACGGGTGAATGGCTTCGAAGTGCTCGTGGATCAGCGCGCATTGGACGAGGTCTGGCATCTCGCCACGCCAATGCAGGAATTTCTCCCATTCTCCGAGTGCTGTGGTCATTTCTAGCACCGGCGGTGGCACATAGGGCGCCGTGGTTGGGGTGCTGCCTGGCGGGCCTATCCAGTTCTGGCTGCGGCGAAACTCACCGGGGGTTGCCGTGTTGCCGCGAACGCCATCGAGCAGCTTGGCGTGGACTTCTCGCACCAGGCGCAGCGACAGCGGCAAATGCCCGAGCTGGCTCATGCCGTGCTCGAGGGCTGCGATGTAGTTGCGGACTTCGCGAACATCGTCCGGCGGCGAATGTGGCGTATTAGGGGGCGTCAGGCCGGCTTCATCTTCGAGCAAGTCGGTGAGGCTGGCTTGTGTACCTTCGATCCGCGAGGACAGCACCGCCTCGCGCCGGACATAAGGCGCGATCAGCACATGCGGATTCGGCAGCAGGCGGCCGGTACCGGACAGTTCGCTGAGTGCGGCATCGGCTTCGGAAATCGCCCGCACCAAAGCCGGGGTGTAGGTGATAGCCGGCGGCAGCGGTGCTGGCACGAAGGCGATGTAGCCCTGCGGTGCGGTGACGATGCGTCCGGCAATCGACGTCTGAAAATCGCTGGCTTGCACCCGCCGGCCCTCGAAAGAAATCTTGAAAGCGAGCGTAGCTTTTTAAGAATTACGGATCAATCTTTAAAAGCGGCGTCAACTTTTAAAACTTCGGCAGATTCGTCGCCAGCTTGCCTCACTCCCGCCGATAAACCTCCGCTCCCGCCGCCTTGAACTCGGCGGCCTTGTCGGCCATGCCGTGTGCCAGGGCGTCTGCGGCATCGAGCTTCTGCTGGGCGGCGTAGTCGCGCACGTCCTGGGTGATCTTCATCGAGCAGAAATGCGGGCCGCACATCGAGCAGAAGTG
>NZ_CAISIQ010000055.1 GCF_903885465.1 uncultured Nevskia sp. | reverse complement strand
GTCGCCCGGGTCACCGCGCGGTTCTTGTTCACCGTCTCGTCCCACTCGGACTGCGGCACCGAATCGGCGACGACGCCGCAACCAGCCTGTGCGTGGACCATGCCGTCCTTGATCACGGCGGTGCGGATGGCGATGGCCATGTCCATGTTTCCATCCCAGCCGAGATAGCCGACCGCGCCGCCGTAGATGCCGCGGGCAACCGGCTCGAGTTCGTCGATGATCTCCATCGCGCGGACTTTCGGCGCGCCGCTCAAGGTACCGGCCGGGAAGGTCGCGGCCAGTGCGTCGAGTGCATCGAGGCCCGGCTTCAGCTGGCCGGTGACGTTCGAGACGATATGCATCACGTGGCTGTAGCGCTCGACGATCATCTTTTCGGTGAGCTTCACCGAGCCGGTCTGCGCAACCCGGCCGACATCGTTGCGACCGAGGTCGATCAGCATCAGGTGCTCGGCGATTTCCTTGGGATCGGCCAGCAGATCGGCTTCCAGCGCGCGATCTTCCTCGACCGATTTGCCGCGCACGCGGGTGCCGGCAATCGGTCGCACGGTGACTTCGCCCGCTTCCGCGCGCACCAGGATTTCCGGGCTCGAGCCAACGACGTGGTGATCGTCGAGGTTCAGGCAGTACAGATAAGGCGATGGATTCAGACGGCGCAGTGCGCGGTACAGAGTCACCGGCGGCGCAGTGAACGGCGCGCTCATCCGCTGCGATGGCACTACCTGCATCACATCGCCGGCGGCGATGTAATCCTTGACCTTCAGCACGGCGCGCTTGAAAGCGTCCTCGCCGAAGCCGGACACGAATTCCGGCATCGGGCCGGTCGCGGCCGGCAGCGCGGGTACCGGTTCGGCGAGCATGGCTTCGATCGCATCGAGCCGCGCTTCGCCGCGCTTCATGTCCGCAGGCGATGACGGATCGGCGTGGACGATGAGGGTCAGAGTGGCGCGCAACGCATCGAAGACCACCAGCTCGTCCGAACGCATCAGCAGCACATCGGGCGTGCCGAGCGGATCGGACTTGGCGGCCTTCAGGCGCGGCTCGAACAGGCGCACGCATTCGTAGCCGAAGTAGCCGACGAAACCGCCGGAGAAACGCGGCAGCTTGGCGTTCGGGGCGACGCGGATGGTCGCCGCATGCTCGCGCAGCCAGACGATCGGATCGGCCACTTCGACCGTGCGGGTGACGACGCCGTCGACCGTCACGGTGACCGTGTGGCCCTTGATGCGGACGATCTCGCGCGCACTCAGGCCGATGAACGAATAGCGGCCCCAGCGCTCGCCGCCGTGCATCGATTCCAGCAGATAGGTGTACGGGCGATTGCCCAGCTTCAGATAGGTGCCGACCGGCGTATCAAGATCGCCGGGCAGTTCGCGCGTCAGCGCGACATGGGTGTATTCGGACATGGCAACGGTATTCGATGGAAGGGAGCGTTCAGCCCCGGGCGCAGCGGACTCGGCGACGACGGATCACCATCGCCAACCGGCTGTGCCTGCTAGTTCCACCCAGCGTGTCATGTCCCGTTCCAGCTCCCGTCAGCCTCAGGCTTTGGCAATCTCAGCCCGCATGGCCGCAATGGTAGCCGCGTAGTCACTGGTATTGAAAATCGCCGAGCCGGCGACGAAGGCATCAGCGCCGGCGGCGGCGATCGAACGGATGTTGTCGACCTTCACGCCGCCGTCGATTTCGAGGCGGATTTCGTGGCCGGTTTCGGCGTGATGCGCGTCGATAAGGCGGCGTGCTTCGCGGAGCTTGTCGAGCGCGCTGGGCAGGAAGCTCTGGCCACCGAAACCCGGATTGACCGACATCAGCAGCACGATGTCGACCTTGTCCATCACGTAGCGCAGGTGATCGAGCGGCGTTGCCGGATTGAACACCAGGCCGGCCTTGCAGCCGGCATCGCGGATCGCCTGCAGGCTGCGATCGATGTGCTTGGTCGCTTCCGGATGGAAGGTCACCGAGCTGGCGCCGGCCTTGGCGAACAAGGCGGCGAGCGAGTCCACCGGCTCGACCATCAGATGCACATCAATCGGTGCCTTCACCCCATATTTGCGCAGCGCTTCGCAGACCATCGGCCCGATGGTGAGGTTGGGAACGTAATGGTTGTCCATGACATCGAAGTGAACCCAGTCGGCGCCGGCGGCGAGAACTTTCGCCGTATCGTCACCCAGGCGTGCGAAATCAGCCGACAGAATGCTCGGGGCGATGACGGCAGGCAGCGGTGACAGGCTCATGGGAATTCCGCTTGTGTGGAGGTGGAAGTGCGCGGAATCTAACAGATTTGCCCGGTTTTGCCTGTTCTTGTTTATGCTTCCGAAAACCGGTTCCGATCGACACATGGTCGGGCGAGTACATAGATTTATGGCATTAATAAAATAAAAACGATTGTCTTTACCAATTAATCGACAGCCACCAGACTGCGGGCCAACGCTGAAACATCGCCCGCACAGACGCGCAAACCGGCAAATAAAACTGCGAATCTGTGAAGTCGATTGTGAAATCCATCGGTCGCAATACCCAGAGCCATGAGTGGGCCGTAAAACGGTGAGGCTCAAGAGCTCGCCGGGCAGAAT
>NZ_CAISIQ010000054.1 GCF_903885465.1 uncultured Nevskia sp. | reverse complement strand
GCCTTGCGGGCGAGCAGGCCGGCGCCGATCAGGACACTCGGGTTCGAGGTGTTCGTGCACGAAGTGATCGCGGCGATGACCACCGCGCCGTCTTTCAGTTCGTAGGTCTGGCCCATGTCGGTGACCGTAGCTGGGCCCTTCGACGGACGCGCCTTCTGCTCGGCTTCGAAGGCCTTGCGGAAGTTGCTCTTCATGTCGGTCAGCAGCACGCGATCCTGCGGACGCTTCGGGCCGGCGAGGCTGGGCAGGATCGTCGACAGATCGAGCGCCAGCACGTCGGTGTATTCCGCTTCCGGCGCGTCCGGCGTCCACCACATGCCCTGGGCCTTGGCGTAGGCCTCAACGATGGCGATCTGCTCATCGCTGCGGCCGGTCAGGCGCAGGTAGCTCAAGGTTTCATTGTCGATCGGGAAGATGCCGCAGGTGGCACCGTATTCCGGGCCCATGTTGGCGATCGTGTTGCGATCGGAAGCCGACAGATTGGCAAGGCCGGGGCCGAAGAATTCGACGAACTTCTCGACCACGCCGCGCTTGCGCAACATCTCGGTGACGGTCAGCACCAGATCGGTGGCGGTGGCACCTTCGGCGAGCTTGCCGCTGACGCGAACACCGATGACTTCCGGAATCAGCATCGATGAGGGCTGGCCGAGCATCGCCGCTTCCGCTTCGATACCGCCGACGCCCCAGCCGAGCACGCCGATGCCGTTGACCATCGTGGTGTGCGAATCGGTGCCAAAGCACGAATCCGGATACAGCATGCCGTCGTCGTTCTGGAACACGACTCGGGCGAGATATTCGATGTTGACCTGATGGACGATGCCAGTATCCGGTGGCACGGCCTTGAAGTTCTTCAGGGCTTCCTGGCCCCAGCGCAGGAAGGTGTAGCGCTCTTCGTTGCGCTGGAATTCGATCTTGGCATTGAGGTCGAGCGCTTCTTTGCTGCCGTAGTGATCGATCATCACCGAGTGGTCGATGACCAGCTCCACCGGGCACAGCGGATTGACCTTGGTGGCATCGCCGCCAAGCGTCTTGATGGCATCGCGCATCGCCGCGAGATCGACCACGCAGGGCACGCCGGTGAAGTCCTGCAGGATCACGCGTGCCGGGGTGAAATTGATGTCCTTGGCCGGCACCTTCTTCAGGTCCGCCGTGGCCAGCGCCGTGATGTCGTCGGCGGTGGTGTTCACGCCGTCTTCGTGACGGAGCAGGTTTTCGAGCAGGATCTTGTACGAGTACGGGAGCCTCGAGACCTTGAATGGCTGCTCCAGCTGGGTCAGATCGTAGTAGCCGTAGCTTTTCGATCCAACGGTGAGCGTGGACTTGGCTTTGTAGCTATCGGTCACAGTCGTTCTCCTTGATGGTGCCACTGCCTGGGGTGTGTGCGGCTGGCAGGGCGATGACGGACTTCAGAGGGTTTGCAGTCGACGGAAGTTCAGCCCGGTTTGCGAGTATGGCTTAGCCGGGCGTTCGATCGAGGACACAAAAAAACCCGCCGGCTCGCGCCGACGGGCTCAGATTTCACCGGTGCCCGAAGGCTGTGCCGGGGACGTTCATTGCGTAGCTACTCAGGCCCCGACTCAGGCCTCGACCGCCGCAGGCTTCGCCGTTTCGACGTACTCGTCGATCTGGTTGAAGTTCAGGTACTGGTAGATCTGCTCCGAGTGCTGGGTGACGATGCCCATCTCGGCAAGGTATTCCGCGACCGTCGGCAGCTTGCCCATCTTCGACGCGATGGCCGCCAGTTCCGCCGAGCCCAGATACACGTTGGTGTTCTTGCCGAGGCGGTTCGGGAAGTTGCGGGTCGACGTCGAGATCGCCGTCGAGCCTTCCTTGATCTGCGCCTGGTTGCCCATGCACAGCGAGCAGCCCGGCATTTCGGTGCGTGCGCCCGCCGTGCCGAAGGTGTTGTAGACGCCTTCCTGCGTGAGCTTGGCGGCATCCATCTTCGTTGGCGGGGCGACCCAGAGGCGGACCGGGATATCCTTCTTGCCTTCGAGCAGCTTGCCGGCGGCACGGAAGTGGCCGATGTTGGTCATGCACGAGCCGATGAAGGCTTCGTCGATCTTGGTGCCCGCCACTTCGGACAGGAACTTCGCATCATCCGGATCGTTCGGGCAGCAGACGATCGGCTCCTTGATGTCGGC
>NZ_CAISIQ010000053.1 GCF_903885465.1 uncultured Nevskia sp. | reverse complement strand
TAGCTGTCGATGCCGACGACTCGCATCAGATCGGTGATCACTTTCACCGCGGTTTCGGAGCCGAAGATCTTCGAGTGCAGCGACAGCTCGAGCGCATCCGGCGCCTGGGCATCGACGGCCGCGCAGGCACGCCAGCCGAGGCTGCGCGCCGCTTCGATGGACGTCTTGGCGTCGGCCAGCGCGTAGCCCACGGCCTGGTGATCGATGATCGGCACCGCGCCGCCACGGGTTTCCGTGCGCGCGAAATTCAAGGCGAAATCGAAGGCCGCGCGCGCCACGCCAACAGCCATGATGCCGACCAGCGCCGCGGTGCCCGAGAAGCTCGCTTCGACCAATGCCTTGCCGCCACCGACACCACCGACGACGTGATCGGCCGGCACGCGAACCTGATCGAAATGGAAGCGTGGCGTCAGATGCGCGCGATGGCCGAGCGTTTCCGGGCAAGCCTCGGTGCTCAGGCCGCGTTCCGGCTTTGGCACCAGCAGCACGCTCAGCCGCTGCTCCGGCGGCGCATCCGGATCAGTGCAGCAGACCACGCAGAGTAGATCGGCACCGCGCCCATCCCAGCCGGTCGCACTCGATACCCACTGCTTGCTGCCGGTGATCAGCCAGTCGCCACCGGCCCGCACGGCAACCGTGCGGGTACCGCCGCCAACGGTCGTCGATGCGAAGTTGGCACTGCCGCCCGGCTCGCTGTTCGCCAGTGCCGCCAATGGCGCGCCGCTGGTGGCGAGGAACGGCGCGATGTAGCGCTGCTGCTGTTCCGGTGTGCCGGCGATGAACAGCGGCATCAGGCCGAGCAGGTTCGCGAACAGGGTCAGCGAGACATTGACGTCGACGGCGTGAAACTCCTCGGCCACGATCGCCATGTCCATGACGCCGCTGCCGCCACCGCCGAAAGGCATCGGGATCAGCCGACGCAGGAAGCCCGCCTGGATCGCCGCTTCATACATCGGCCGGGTCGCCGCGAAGCGCGCTTCCGGCGTCGCCAGATGCAGGCTGGCGGCCGCGACCGTGCTCAGGGTTTCCCGGGCGAATGCGCGAGCAGACGCCTTCAAGGCGAGCTGCTCGGCACTGAAGCGAAGATCGAAGCTCATCGGAAGTCCCTGGCTGAAGATCAGCGGCCGGTGAAGCTGGCCGGGCGCTTTTCGAGGAAGGCAGCAACGCCTTCACGATAGTCGTCACTGAAGCCGAGTTCGCGCATCGCGCCGGCTTCGGCCTTCAGCGCTTCTTCGAGTGGCACCGAGCCATTGTCGAGAATCAGCTGCTTGGTGCGCGCCAGACCCTGGGTCGGCGCGGTCGACAGATGGGTCAGCAGCTTTTCGACTTCGTCCTTGAACTTGTCGTCGTCGATCGCCTTCCAGATCAGGCCCCATTCCTCGGCCTGCGTCGCGGTCAGCTTGTCGCCGAGCATCGCCAGACCCATCGCCCGCGCAGTGCCGAGCAGGCGCGGCAGGATCCAGGTGCCACCGGTATCCGGAATCAGGCCGAGCTTGCAGAACGGCTGGATGAAGCTTGCCGAACGCGTGGCCAGTACTAGATCACCACCGAGTGCGACATTGGCGCCGGCACCCGCGGCCACGCCGTTGACCGCGACCACGACCGGCATCGGCAAGCGACGCAGGCTGGTCACCAGCGGCGCCCACCAGGCTTCGACGGTGTCACCGAGATCGACCGGCGCGCCGCCCGGCGCCACCGCGCGATCGGACAGATCCTGTCCGGCACAGAAGCCGCGGCCGGCACCGGTCAGCAGCAGCACTCTGGCGCTCGGATCGGCCTTGACGGTGTTGATCGCGTCGCGCAGCTCGGTGTGCATCGCCACGGTGAAGCTGTTCAGGCGATCCGGACGGTTCAGCGTGATTCGGGCGATGCCGTTTTCAAGGCTGAACAGGATGTTTTCGTAAGCCATGCGTGTCTCTCCTACGCTTTTATTTAGCCTCCCAACCCGCTCGCGGGGAGGGAGTTTCTTGTCCTTCAGGCCGGCGCTTTCTCGACCATCGTCAGCACGTCATAAGTCGCGACGACCAGGCCATCCTGATTGGTCACCACGGTATCCCAGCGCACTTCGCCGTAGTTCTCGGTGATGCGCGGATTCTTGCCCTTGCAGGTCAAGGTCACGCTCAGGGAATCGCCCGGCTTGGCGGGTGTCACGAAGCGCAGATTGTCGAGACCGTAGTTGGCGAGCACCGGGCCCGGGTCCGGCTGCACGAACAGACCGGCGGCGACCGACAGGATGTAATAACCGTGGGCGACGCGCCCGCCGAAGAACGGATTGGCCGCGGCGGCCGCTTCGTCCATGTGCGCGTAAAAGGTGTCGCCGGTGAAGTGCGCGAAGTGTTCGATGTCTTCAAGCGTGATCAGCTTGGGGCCGGCCTTCACCGTGTCGCCGAGCTGCAGCTCGGCGAGATTCTTGCGGAACGGATGGATACCTTCGGCGCGCGGCGAACCAGCGATCCACTGGCCGGTGATTGCTGAGAGCGTGGCTGGTGAGCCCTGCAGCGCGGTGCGCTGCAGATAGTGCTTGACGCCACGCACGCCGCCCATTTCCTCGCCGCCACCAGCTCGGCCCGGGCCGCCGTGGACCAGCACCGGCATCGGCGAGCCGTGGCCGGTCGATTCCTTGGCGCAGTCGCGGTTCACGATCAGCAGGCGGCCGTGATAGCTGGCCGCACCCATGACCAGATCGCGGGCGAAGTCGTTGTCGTAGGTGAACAGCGAGCCGACCAGGCTGCCCTCGCCCTTGACGGCGAGCGCGATGACATCGTCGATGTCGTCGTACGGCATCACGGTGGACACCGGGCCGAAGGCTTCGATCTCGTGGACGACCGGCGAGGCATGCGGGTTCGCGCAACGCAGCAGCAGCGGCGACAGGAACGCGCCCTTCTTCGCATCACCACCGGTGACGGCGAAATCCTGCGGATCGCCGAACACCAGATCGGCGACGTCGCGCAGGCGGCCGACTGCCTTCAGCACTTCGTCACGCTGACCAAGCGAGGCCAGCGCGCCCATGGTCACGCCGGCCTGGGAAGGATCGCCGACGACGACCTTGGACAGCCTCGCCTTCAGCGCCTCGACCACCGCATCGAGCTGCGCACGAGGCACGAAGGCGCGGCGGATCGCCGTGCACTTCTGGCCGCACTTGGTGGTCATTTCGCGGACCACTTCCTTCACGTAGAGATCGAACTCCGGCGTGCCCGGCAGGGCATCGGGGCCGAGGATCGAGCAGTTCAGCGAGTCCGCTTCCATCGTGAAGCGCACCGAATTGCGGACGATCACCGGATGCGATTTCAGCTTCTGGCCGGTCGACGCCGAGCCGGTGAAGGTGACCAGATCCTGGCCGGTGAGATGCTCGAACAGATCGCCGACCGAGCCGCAGATCAGCTGGAACGAGCCCTCGGGAAAGATGCCGGAAGCGACCATGTCGCGGAACACGCGCTCGGTCAGATACGAGGTCTGGCTGGCCGGCTTGACGATCGCCGGCACGCCGGCGAGCAGGTTCACGGCGAGCTTCTCGAGCATGCCCCAGACCGGGAAGTTGAAGGCATTGATGTGCAGCACCACGCCCTTCAGCGGCGTCATGATGTGCTGGCCGACAAAGCTGCCGGTCTTGCTCATCACTTCGGTGTTGCCGTCGACGATGAAGCTGGCGTTCGGCAGTTCGCGACGGCCCTTGCTGGCGTACGAGAACAGCGTGCCGAAGCCGCCGTCGATGTC
>NZ_CAISIQ010000052.1 GCF_903885465.1 uncultured Nevskia sp. | reverse complement strand
TGGATGGCCTGTCGGCGCGGTGCCCCGGAGAGCGCGAGAAGCGCAGGGAACCGACTCGCGCCTTTGCTTCTCGCGAGTCGGCGGCATGCCGCGGGGCGCCCTTCCTTTAACATGGCCGATGTGCGTCGCATAGCCAAGTAATGCGGCCTCTCACCCCCCCTGCACATTCGCCAACCAAGCCACCCCCTCAAACCACTTGCCATACAGCGCGTCATAACTCCCATCATTCCGAATCTGATCCTGGAAATGATCCAGCCAGTTCAGGAAATCCGGATCGCCCTTGCGCACCGCCCAGCCCAGCGGCTCCTTGGTGAACGGCTCCTTCAAATGGACCAGTGAGTCCTTGAACTGCGCGATGTAGACGACGTTGAACGGCAGGTCGTAGACGAACGCATCGGCGCGGCCATTGCGCACTTCCAGCGCGGCATCCGCTTCGGTCTCGAAGGTCTTCAGCTTGGCCTTGCCGAGGAAGCGCTTGGCGGCGATATCGCCGGTGGTGCCGAGCTTGGTGGCGATGACGTATTTCGGGTCGTTGAGATCCTTGACCGACTTCACCGTGTCCGCGTGCTTCTTCGCCAGCAGGATGGTCTGGCCGATGGTGATGTAAGGCCTGGCGAAGTTCACCTGCAGATTGCGCTCCGGTGTGATGGTCATGCCGGACATCAGGATGTCGAACTTGTCGGTTAGCAGCGCCGGGATGATGCCGTCCCACTGGGTGTTGACGAAGCTCACCTTGACGCCCATGTAGCGCGCCATCAGCTTGGCCAGGTCGACATCGAAACCGATGATCTCGCCGCGCTTGTCGCGCATCTCGAACGGCAGGTAACCGGCTTCCAGGCCGACTCTCAGTTCGCCACGCTTGATGATCTCGTTGAGGGTCGATTTCTCCCAAAGCGCCTGATCGGCAGCATGCGCTGCGGGCGCGCCGAACAGACCGAGCAGCAAGGTGAACAAGGGAGCAAGCAGCAGGGCGTGGCGCATCGGCGGAGTGTCGGTTTCGGGTTCGATTCGAGCTTACATCGGCCGCTGTTCCGGCTGCCGCCGATGGGTCGCAAACCTCGCTGACAGTGGTCCGGCTGCGTTCGATTTGCGTCCCGATGTGCCCCAACGCTCAACGCGCAATCGCTGCCCGGTGTACTGCAAGGGGGCTAAGTCTTTATCCTTGTGGCTGATTCGGCCCGGTTTTTGCCGTCTTTTGAAACTTTCAACGCAGAACTGGTCTCCCAACCAGTGATGCAGTTCACGCCACCCGAGGCATTGCAGCACCCGGAACACTCGATCAGAGAGTGTCCGGCTTTCAATCCGGCAAGCCAAGGCTGCGCCGCGACCTACAAGGAATCAGGATGGACCTGTCCAGCGCCGCCGCCCCGACGACGGAATCCGCAAGCCCCGCCGGCTCGCACAACCCATGGCGCTTCTGCGTGGCACCGATGATGGATTGGACGGATCGGCATTGCCGCTTCTTCCATCGCCAGCTGACCCGCCACACGCGGATGTACACGGAAATGGTCACCACCGGCGCGCTGCGCCATGGTGATGTGCCGCGCCACCTGCGCTTCGACAAGGCCGAGCATCCGGTGGCCCTGCAGATCGGCGGCAGCGACGTGCCGCTGCTCGCCAATGCCGCCGAACTGGGTGCGGAATATGGCTACGACGAACTGAATCTGAACTGCGGCTGCCCGTCCGATCGCGTGCAGGACGGCGGTTTCGGTGCCTGCCTGATGATGGGCCCGAAGCAGGTCGCCGCCGGCGTGCTGGCGATGAAGAAAGCCAGCGGCCTGCCGGTGACGGTGAAGTGTCGCATCGGTGTCGACTACAGCGAGGACTACACCTTCCTGCGCGATTTCATCGAACCGATCGCCGAGACCGGCTGCACCACGTTCATCGTCCACGCCCGCAAGGCCTGGCTGAGCGGCCTGAGTCCGAAGGAAAACCGCGAGATTCCGCCGCTGCGCTACGACACGGTCTACCGCCTGAAGCAGGAATTCCCGTCGCTGACCATCGTCATCAATGGCGGCATCCACACGATGGATGAGTGCCTGGCTCATCTGAAGCAGGTCGATGGCGTGATGCTCGGCCGCGAGGTTTACGAGAACCCGTACCGGCTCGCCGAAGTCGATTCGAAACTATTTGGCGACACCCGGCCGGCGCCGACGCGGGTGGAAGTGGTCGATGCGATGTACGACTACATCCACGCCGAACTGGAAGCCGGCAACAGCCTGCCGCACATCACCCGGCACATGCTCGGGCTCTATCGCAACCAGCCGGGCGGCAAGCAGTTCCGGCGCGTGCTCAGCGAGCATGACGCCAGCCGCGAACCGGATTGGGACACCATCGAAGCCGCGCTTGCCGAAGTGGAACGGGCCGCAGCCAACGTCGGCAATCGCGCGGCCGCGTGATTCTCCTGCTGTCCGACCTGCATCTGCCGAACACGCCGTCGCCACTCCGCGAACGCTTTCTCGCTTTTCTTGCCGGCCCGGCTCGCGAGGCTGAAGCGGTCTACATCCTCGGCGACCTGTTCGAGGTCTGGATCGGCGATGCCGAAGGTCTGGCCGACTACCGCCAGGAAGCCTCGGCACTGCGCGCGTTGCGCGACAGCGGCGTCCGGGTTTGCTATCAACATGGCAACCGCGACTTCATGCTCGGTGCCGCGTTCGCGAAAGCGGCCGGACTGGAACTGCTGGCCGATCCGATCATCGTCGATCTGGCCGGCGAGCCGACCCTGCTGAGCCATGGCGACATCTGGTGCACGGATGATCTGCCCTATCAGCGCTGGCGCCGTTTTTCGCGCAATCCGGTGGCACAGTTCATCTACCGGCGCCTGCCGCGCGCCTGGCGCCAGAAGGTGGCTGGACAGGCGCGGGGCGATGGCACGCGCAACAAGCCGGCAGCGATACTCGACGTCAATGCCGATGCGATCCGGAACGCATTTGCCGAGCACGGCGTCGCCCGGATCATTCATGGCCACACCCATCGACCCGCACTGCACGTGCTCGATATAGACGGGCGCCGGGTGGAACGTCTGGTGTTGGCGGACTGGCAGCCGGGACACTGCGAGTACCTGCAGATCGACGCCAGCGGCCGGCAGCGCAAGACGCTGCCCATCACCGCATGAGCAGCGGAACGAATGATTACTCCGGCTGGCTATCGATGCGCGAACTCGACGAAGCGGCTGGCCTGGCCAAGGGCTCGGCGTTCCGCGCCTTCAAATCGATGGCCGGCGATCTGGCCGAGGGGACGGACTACGTCGTGCTCGATCACCGCACGGCAGAAGGCCTTGCTGCAAGCATGACCGTGCAGGGGCGGCTGTATCGCAGCTCGATCGCGCCGGTACTGTTGTCGGCGGCAACCGCGGCACGGGTTCGGTCGCTGATGACGGCTTCGCTCGGCTCGGACGTTCGGTAATTATGTTTACAGTTGTTTACATCACGGCAGCGGCCCGAGTAGGATGCGGCTCCCTTTAAGGAGCACCCCCATGAGCGCCATCGACTTCCTGAAGAAACTCCCCGCCGCGTTTGATGCCAGTGCCGCCGCCGGCACCGATGCCGTCGTCCAGTTCGCCATCTCGTCGCCGGCTTACCTGACCATCAAGGGCGGCAGCTGCTCGCTCGACCAGGGCACAGCGGCCAATGCCGACGTCACCCTGACGATGGAAGACGACGATCTCGTCTCGCTGCTGAAGGGCGATCTGAACGGCATGACCGCGTTCATGACCGGCAAGCTGCAGCTCGACGGCGACATGATGCTGGCGCAGCGCATGACCAGCTTCTTCGACGCTTCGAAGCTTGGCTGATCGGCAGCCGCCGAGCATGAAGACCCCGGACCGCGAGGCCCGGGGTCCTTTTTTTGAGCGGGCGTTTGTGCTCGAAACCCAAGCCGAACGTGGCAGCGAATATCTGTGTTTGCGGGCACTGCATCGCCCGCAATACGGCGCGATCCACGCCGACTGGCTGACCGCCGATGTCAGCCGCCGCATCGGAGCCGGCCGCAAGCAGGCGCTCGGCAAAGCGATCGGCCTGCACAAGCCGCGCAAGCCGGAAGACGGCCTGCTGCAGGTGCTCGATGCCACCGCCGGACTGGGCCGCGATGCCTATCTGATGGCGGCACTCGGCGCCCGCGTGACTCTGGTCGAACGCAATCCGACGGTCTGCGCGCTGCTGCGCGATGCCCTCGCCCGCGTGCTCGCCACGTCGGCGACCCAGGCGATCGGCGAACGCATCGCGATCATCGAAGCCGATGCCTGCGCGTTCATGGCGCTGCCGGAGAACCGCGCGGCTTTCGACGTCGTTCATCTCGATCCGATGTACCCGGACGATGGCAAGGCGGCACTGCCGTCGAAGGAAATGCAGATCCTGCGCGACCTCACCGGTGGCGATGCCGATGCCGACGAACTGCTGGCGCCGGCGCTGTTCGCGGCGCGTCATCGAGTGGTGGTGAAACGGCCGTCGAAAGCGCCGCCGCTGGCGGCTGTAGAACCTTCGCTGCGCTTCGAAGGCACGCAATTGCGCTTCGATGTCTATCTGCGCAACTAATGCTCGCCTAAGGTTTCAGGGCCGCAGCAAACGCAAGCGGATCGAACGTGATCGGCAGCTTGCGCAGCAGGGCGCCATCGCCATCGAGCACCAGCAGGCTCGGAAAGCTGCTGACCTCGTATCTGGCCATGAAGGCCGGCGCCTCGGCGGATTCATAGTCGATGCCGCTGAGCACGTAGCCGGCGTTGATCGCGGCTTTCACGGCCGGATCGCTGAACACCTCGGTGTGCAGGCGGCGGCAGGTCGGACACCAGATCGCGGAGAAATCAGCCAGCACCGGTTTGCCTTCGGCTTTGGCTTGAACCAGCGCTGCGGCCAATGGTCGAAACTCGAGTTCAGTCGCCGCCATCGCCGCGATGCCACGGCGGGTCTGGACTTCGACATTGACGAAATACAGCGCCACCGGCACCAGTGCATAAGCACCGTAACGCAGCCATTTGCGATTCATCTGCAGGTCTCTCTCCCCATTCCCACGCATTCCGAAAGCGGTAATCCGCTTCCGGTAATCTCGCGCCCATGAAACGCCTGATCCTGATCCGCCACGCCAAATCGAGCTGGGATTACCCGATGCTCGCCGATTTCGATCGTCCGCTGAATCCGCGTGGCCGTCGCGATGCGCCGATCATGGCGCTGCGGCTGCAAGGCATGCTGACGCCGCCGTTCCGGATGATTGCCAGCCCCGCCGTCCGGGCGCTGACCACGGCCCAGTTGTTCGCTGAAACCTTCGAGCTGCCGGAAGCGCAGATCCGCATCGAGAAGCGCATCTACGACGCCACGCCCGGTACCTTGCTGCACCTGATCAACACGCTGGACGAGGCCGATGACCAGGTGCTGATGTTCGGCCACAATCCGGGCTTCACCGATGTCGCCCGCCTGCTCGTCGACGGCCCGCTGCCGTTCATCGAACTGCCGACTTGCGGTGTCGTCATCCTCGGCTTCGAGGAGGAGCGTTGGCAGGACATCGTACCCGGCAGCGCTCAGGTACTGGCCTTCCGCTATGCCAAGGAAGGCCAGCAGTAGATCGGACTCAAGCGGGGACGAAATCCGATGACCAGTCCGCAGCCAGCCATGAGCGGCGCGACTGGGCAATCGCGCGGCGCGCGACCACGAGCGACGGCCGCTGCGCCTTCTCCTCAAGTGCTTGCCGTGCATTCGGCGGCGGCAGCAGATCGTTCTGCTGCTTGAAGCGCGGCGGTACGCAGATCAGCAGACACGGGCTTTCGCGCAGCGCCGAAGCGAACGAGGTGCGCAGCAGGCGCTTGCGCACCGCCGTATCGCGATCGACCACCAGCGTCTGGGCGCGGCACTGCCGCAGCAGCTTCGCCAGGGTGCGCTGGGTATCGCCGGTACCGATCTGGATTCGCACCCGCACGTCGTCGCCGACTCTCGCAGCGATATCGTCAAGACGCTGCATGGCCGCAGGCTCGGCCAGTGGCCGTTCGGAGTACAGCGCTTCCAGCATCAGGCCTTCGCTGACTTCGGGCAGCACGAACAGCAGATGCAGTTCGGCATCGCGCTGACGGGCCAGTGACGCGGCTTCACGCACGTGGTCAAGACGCGTTTCATCGCCGGTGATCCAGCAGGCGACGCGGCCACCGGTTTTCGGCAGTTCGGGCACTGCGTAGGTGTCCGGCAGCATGGTCAGCATCGGTGTCGTGACCTGGCGGAGCACCTCGGTGCGCAGGGAGCTGTGAAACGGGCGCGGCAGATAGGTGCGCACGCTGGGCGGCATTACCAGCATCGACTGCGGATGCTGGCTGCAGAACTCGGCGATGCCCGCCGCCGTGGCGCCGCTGAGCAGTTGCCGATCGCTGTGCGGATAGTGGGCGGACTCAGCGAAGAACGAATCCAGCGCGCGCGAAGCCTGCGCCTGCGCACCGCGGCCATGGACGTGCAGCAAGGTCAGCTTGGCCTGCAGCGAATCGACCCACTGCGCCACCATCGGAATGGCGGCATGGCAGGCCTCGGAAAAATTGGTGGCGAAGATCAGATGCGGGTTCGCGGTGTGGGACATGGGGGACATGGCAACTCCTGGGCAGACGGGATTGAGGGATCTGAGGGGATGGAAACGAGGCGGCGTCAGTAGACGAAGCCGTCGATGGCACGGACCTCGGGCAGCGCCTTGCGCTGGTCGAGCATTTCGCGAAGCGTCAGTTCGATACCGCGTGACAGCGCCGTCATCGGCGTGTCGTTGACGGTGTTCTCGAACGGGTCTTCGATGGCGCCGCTGGCGGTATCGATGGCGATCAAGGTGAAGCTGATCAGCGCCGACGCAACCGGCGTGAAGATGCCCAGGCCGGCGACCAGGGCCAGCGGCACCAACCAGCAGTAAGCGTCGACCAGCACCCGCGGCAGCGAACTGAACTGGCGCGGCAGCGGCGTGTTCTTGATCCGCTCGCAGGAGCCCTGAATGTTGGCCAGCGTGGTCAGGCTGCTGTCGAGCGAGCTCCAGCGCAGGCTGTCGAGCATGCCCAGCTCGCGCGCTTGCTGAAGCTGCTCGGCCATCCGCAGGGTCAGCGCGTTGGGAACGTTGCCGTAGCCGCGCAGCGCATCGGTCTGCGCGCGGCCCAGCACGCCGGCCAGTTCGGGAAACGGATTCTGCTTGCGCAGATGGCAGCGCAGGGCATGAACGAAGGCGATCTGGTGCATGACGATGTCGTTGCGCAGCGCCACCTGCTGAGGGTTGGCGGTATCGACATCGAGTGCAGTCAGCGCCTGGCGGGACAGTGCCCGCGAGGTATTGACCAGCTGGCCCCAGAGCTGGCGCGCTTCCCACCAGCGGCCATAGGCCGCATTGGCTCGAAAGGCCAGGAAGATGGTCAGGGCCGAACCGAGCGTGCCGAGCGGCAGCGCATCCAGAGACAGCCAGTGCCAATCGCCGAACACGTACAGCGCCGCCACTGCGCAATCGAAGGCCACCAGCACCAGCAGGCGCTTGTAGGTTCGCGGCCAGAGCCGCTGAAGAGGAATGCTGTCTCGAAGAATCATGGGAACACCCGAAGCAAGTCGTGGCGCCATTACAGGCCGAGGCGGCTCGCCTGTCTGCTATCGAAACGGCATCCGTCGTCGGCCCGGAATCGGCCGGACGATGCATCGAAGCTATCTTTCGATAGGTTCCGGAACCTCGTGATTGAAAGCCGATCTGAGCTTGAATCCGCCAGCCGAGAGTCGCCGCATGGAGCGCTTGAGATTGCCGTTCGAAATACGTGGCCAGGTGGTGAAACTGGGCTACGGCGCGACCCTGTGGCTGTCGCTGGCAATGCTCGTCCTGCTGGTCATCTCCGAATGGTATTCGCGCCTCGGCGTATCGCTGGGCCTGCTCTATATCCTGCCGGTGGTGCTGGCAGCCACGGTGCTGACGCGGCGGCAGATCGTCATGGCAGCGGTCGCCTGCGCCGGGCTGCGTGGTCTGTTCGTGATGAACGAGCAGACGGTCGAGCAGGCGCTGCGCTTCTTCATGGCCACCGTCGCCTATGCCGGCTGCGGCCTGCTGGTTGCCGAGATCAGCCGTACGCGGCGCATGGTCTTCGGCCACTACGCGCGCCTGCGCGCAGAGCAGCAGTTGCGCCGTCGCGCCGAACGCCAGTTGCGCCTGCTGGCCGAGAGCAGCCCGGCCGCGATCCTCACCGTGGCCAGCGATGGCCGCATCGTCGCCGCCAACCGCGCGGCGCACGAGATGCTTGATCTGGATCCGGGCCAATCACTGATCGGCGAACCGGTGCGCGGCTATCTGCCGGTATTGAGTGACGCCTTATCCGTCAGCGCCAACGTCGATGGCATGCGCACCTCGACCTCGACCTGGGGCCTGCGCGCCGACGGCAGCTCGTTTCCGACGACCATCTGGTTCTCGGTCTACGGCCAGCGCGAGACGCGGCATCTGGCGGCGATCGTGGTCGACGTTTCCGATGAAGTGCGCGAACGCGAATACGCGCACTTCCAGGATCTGAACAAGTACAACCGGCTGCTCGCCGGCGCGGTCTCGCACGAGATCCGCAACCTGTGCTCGGCGGCCAGCGTGGTCAGCTCCAACCTGTCCCGCCATCCGGCGATGCAGGACGATCCCGACCTCGCCGCCCTGCGCAGTCTGGTTCAGGCGCTGCTGGAACTGGCCTCGTTCGATCTGCGCAAACAAGCCAGCCCTTCGGTCAGCGAGACCAGCCTGCAAGCCCTGCTGACCGAGCTGGAAGTGATCATCGCGCCGGACTGGGCAGACATCGACGGCGAAGTTCACATCGCGGTGCCGCCGGATTTCCCGCCGGTGCGAGCCGATCGCCATGCCCTGCTGCAGGTGTTGCTGAATCTGGCGCAGAACGCTTTGCGCGCGGTCTCCGATCGGAGCCCTCGCCTGCTGCAGCTCAGCGCCCATATCGATGAAGGCCGCGCCGTGCTGCGCGTGCTCGATTCCGGTCCCGGCCTCGCGCAGCCGGAGCATCTGTTCCAGCCGTTCCGTTCGGGCGCGAACGGCTCTGGGCTGGGGCTCTACATCTCGCGCGCGCTGATGACTCATCAGGACGGCCAGCTTCGCCATGTACCGGGCGACAGCGGCTGCTGCTTCGAATTGCTGCTGCCGCTGGCGCCGATCAGCGAGACCGCTCATGGTTGAGGCGTCCGCAGCGATCCGGCTTTATCTGCTCGACGATCACATGCTGTTCCGCGAAGGCCTGCTGCGCCTGCTCGACGCTGACCCGCGCTTCGTCGTGGTCGGTCAATCCGGCTTGCTCGAACCGGGGCTGGCCGAGATTGCGCAACTGCGGCCCGATGTTGTGATCGTCGACTACGATCTCGGCGAGCACACGGCGCTGGACTTCATGCGCCGCCGCCCGCCCGGTGCCGGTGCCGCGCTGCTGGTCACCGCCGGCCTGCCCGAGCGCGACGCGCTGGAGCTGATCCGGCTCGGCTTGTCCGGCATCTGCCGCAAGGAAGTGTCACCGGACGAGCTGAAGGCCAGCATTCACGCCGTGGCGCTCGGTCAGGTGCTGATCGAGCAGCGCTATCTGCAGTCGATCGTTGCCGCCAGCACGGCACCCGATCGGGTCAGCTTCACCGAGCGTGAGCGCGCCGTGCTGCGCGGCCTGCTTCAGGGCCATTCCAACAAGCAGATCGCGCGTCAGCTGGCCAGCTCCGAAAGCGCCATCAAGGCCACGTTCCAGCAGCTGTTCAACAAGCTGGACGTGCGTTCCCGCAGCCAGCTGGTGATGGTGGTGATCCAGAGCTACGGCGATCTGATCTGATCAGGCCACGAAGTACTCGCAGAGATAGGCAGCCGGGCCGCCGACGGCGCGGACATCGAAGCCCGAATTGGCGCCCACTTCGAAGTAAGTGCCGGCCGGAAAATTCGCCCAGTCCGAGCCCGGCAGCTTGGCCTGCAGCAGGCCGCTGACCACAGTCATCCGTTCGGCCGCTTCGGTGCCGAAGTGGTATTCGCCCGGGGCGATGACGCCCACCGAGCCGCGCAGGCCGTTGCGCTGGTAACCGACGCTCTGCACGGCGCCTTCGAAGTAGCTGTTGTGCTTCAGCATGCTGCAATCCTCTGCTCGGTTGATGTGATCGACGATTCCCGGGCCGGCCAGCGATGCCGGGCATTGCCGGCCGGTGGGCGCGCATCCTGACGGCAGTCGCCGGCCTCGTGCAAGCGTCCGCCGCGCTCACTTGTTGCAGCGCGGCAAAAACTTGCGAATCTGGCGATAATCGGTGCGCGCACTTGCGCTGCTTCCACGCTCCGAGGCTTCGATGATCCGTCGTGTCGTGTTCAACCAGAAAGGCGGCGTCGGCAAGACGACCATCGTCTGCAATCTCGCCGCGATCGCCGCCTCGCGCGGCTTGCGCACGTTGGTGATCGATCTCGATACCCAGGGCAATTCGACGCAGTACCTGCTCGGCCCGCTGGCCCAGACTGCCGACCGCTCGATCGCCGATTTCTTCGAAGCGACCCTGAGCTTCTCGATCCAGTCGCCGCCGTTCGTGACCTACGCGACCAACTCTCCGTTCGAGAATCTCGACGTGGTGGCCGCCAGCACCCGGCTCGATGATCTGCAGGTGAAGCTCGAAGCCAAGCAGAAGGTGCAGAAGCTCAACCAGGCGCTGGACAAGCTGAAAGGCTACGACGCGGTGTTCATCGACACGCCGCCGGCACTGAACTTCTACAGCCGCTCGGCGCTGATCGCGGCGGACCGCGTGCTGATCCCGTTCGATTGCGACGAGTTCTCGCGCCAGGCGCTGTACACGTTGATCGACAACATCCACGAACTGCGCGCCGACCACAACGAAGACCTGAGCATCGAAGGCATCATCGTCAACCAGTTCCAGAGCCGCGCCAAACTGCCGCAGCGCGTGGTCG
>NZ_CAISIQ010000051.1 GCF_903885465.1 uncultured Nevskia sp. | reverse complement strand
GGCGATGCCGGCATCAACATGCGCTACTCGTCGAAGATCATCATCGCCCCGGGCTACGGCCTGGCGGTGGCGCAGGCCCAGCACAAGCTCTACGAGTTCGTGAAGCTCTGCCAGGACGCCGGCGTCGACGTGAAGTTCGCGATCCATCCGGTGGCCGGCCGCATGCCCGGCCACATGAACGTGCTGCTCGCCGAAGCCGGCGTGCCGTACGACATCATCTACGACATGGAAGACATCAACGGCGAGTTCAAGGAAGCCGACGTGGCGATCGTCATCGGCGCCAACGACACCGTGAACCCGGCCGCTCGCACCAACAAGAGCAGCCCGATCTACGGCATGCCGATCCTCAACGTCGACCACGCCAAGCAGGTCTACGTGGTCAAGCGCGGCCAGGGCAAGGGCTACTCGGGTGTCGAGAACGAACTGTTCTTCGCCGACAACACCAACATGGTCTACGGCGACGCCCAGAAGGTGCTCGTGCAGATGATCCAGGCGGTGAAGTCTCTCGATGGCGGCGGTCACTAAGCCGCTGTCGCTGCAATAGAAAGCCGCCTTCGGGCGGCTTTTTTGTGGGCCACATCGCGACGGTCGGGAAATCGTCGGAATTCGGTCAGGACTTGGCGGAGGCCGGCCACCACCATCGGCGCCTTGATCCGAAGCCGGAGTTGGCCGATGTCCCGCACCCTGAAGTTGTTCTCCCCGAAACTGGCGCTGCCGCTCCTGATGCTCGCCGCACTCGCCGGCTGCGATGGCGGCGGCGCGAACCAGACTCCGCCAGAAGAACCACCGGTGCCCACGGTGCCGCCGGTACCCACGGCAGCTGCGGCGCGTATCGAGATCGTTCAGACCGGCCTGCTGTTCACCGCGGCCGGCCAGACTCGGCAACTCGAAGCGCGGGTGCTGGATGCCGCCGGCAATGCGATCACGCTGCCGGTGAGCTGGAGCTCGTCCGATACCGGTGCCATCGCGGTCAGCGCCGGAGGGCTGGCCACGGCGAGCGGCCGCGGCGGCTCGACCCAGATCGTCGCCGCTGTCGGCGAGCTCCGCTCGGTGCCGCTGCTCGCCGTGGTCACCGAACTGGCGTCAGGAACCCTGGTGATTGCCGATGAGCAGGTCGTCGTGGCACCGGCCGAGATCAATCCCGGTGCCACACCGAGCTTCGACAATACCTACAGCGTCGTCGTCGCCGGCGTCGCAACACCCACCGTCGGTACGTTGGTCATCGGCAACGGCTCGCAGCCGATCGCCGGCCGGGTGGTCGGCACCGAGGCCGTGGCCGGTGGTGTGCGCCTGACCCTGCAATTGGCACCGGCTACCGAGCTGCTGCCAAATCTGGACATCGATCAGGTGTTCGATCTGAGCCAGGTGGAACCCGAAATCGCGCCGGAAATTGCCAGCGCCTATGACATCCGGCGCGATGGCGACACCCTGTACTTCACCGCAAAGGCCGCGGACGCCAGCCGACCGGCCAGCACCTCTCGGCGACCTGCATCGAAAGCAGCGCAGCCGCGCGCACGGCCGTCCGTGGTCGGCACGCCGATCGGCACGCGGGCCTTCGAACAGGGCTGCGAAACCGATTTCGAAGCCGAGAATCCACCGATCTCGATGACCAACCAGCCCGCGTTCAGCGTGTCGCTGAAGCCGGCGCTGGACCTGCTGTACACGCCCAATCGCGGGCTGGAACACCTGCTGCTGACCGCGACCCCGACCTTCACCTTCAACGTGCAGGCCAAGCTCACCGCAGCTTTCGAAGGCAAGATCAGCTGCAAGGCCGAGCTGTTCAACATCCCGCTGCCGATCGGTGGGCCGCTGTCCTTGATCGTCGGCGGCATGGTGCCGGTCGGGGTCGGCGTCGAAGCCGGCGGCAAGCTGACTGTCGCCGATGTCACCGTCGGCACCCAGAGCGCGGTCGGCACCGAGTTGGAGTTCGGCCTCGCCTGCAACTTCGGCGTTTGCGATTTCCAGCGCTCGTTCGGCGAATTCACCGTCACCAACACGCCGACCCTGGTGCTGCGCACGCTGGAAAGCCTGCGCGTGGAACCGAAGCTCGAAGCCTTTGGTTACGCCGAGGTCGCGATCGGCAACCGCTTCTTCAAGTCGCTGCGCTTCAAGACGCTGGAAGCCAAGGTTGGCGCTGCGCTGGAAGGCAGCTTCGCACCGCAGATCACCCAGATGCTCGCCAGTCCTTACCAGTCGGACTACAAGCTCAAGCTCGGCGCCGAAGCCAAGGCCGGCAGCGAGATGGCGCTGACCTTGACCTTGCTGGGCCTGGAATCGCTGGCCAAGCTGGAGCTGAAAGTCGACACCGAACTGGCCAACTCGCCGACTGGCAAGGTCAGCGCCGATCGCAGCGATTTTCTGGCCGGCGAAACCACCAATTTCACGATCGAACTCGATGCGGCGAAAGCCAACTTCCTGGGTATCTACAACATCGCCGAAGTGCTGATCGTGGAAAAGCTGGCGGACGGGACCGCGGTGATCCGCGCTCGCCAGACGGCCACCGATGGCGCCACCCGCTTCACGGTGCCGTACGTGGCCGCGGCCGGCGGTACCACCGGAAATTTCTTCGCCTTCGTGCTCACCCGTCTGCTGCCGGCCGATCTGCTGTCCCTGGAACTCGGTCAGGTGCGCGGCGCAGGATTCGCCGAACTGCTGCGAGCCCGTGTCGAAGCCGTTTCGGGCTCCTCGAACTGCAGCAGCGAAAGCTGCAACAACCCTTCCGACAGCGAGGTCCGGATCGAGGATTCTCTGGGTAGTGCGGTCCGGGCCCGCTATACGCTGGTAAGCCTTTCAGCGAATCTGGGCACCCGGAGCACTATCGGCAGCGACGCCGAAATCGGCCTCGACGAGCGCAGCCTGTTCTCGACGATTTCGCTGAGCTGCAATGGCGATGCCGAGGCCTCCGGCTTCGCGCCGCAAACCGGTACCGGCAGGCCCTTCAGCGCGGGCCATACGCTGAGCCAGTTCGCGTTCGCGGTCAGCCAGCCGGTCAGCTACCGGATCGACATCCCGAAATCCAACATCGTCAGCTTCAGTGACCAAGCCGGCGCCACGGTCAGCGTCGGCCTGATCGAGGGCAATCAGCTGCCGCCCGAGGAGGATGGACAGTCCCGGATCTACGGTGGCGCGACGACAGCCGTCGACACGGGCAATCCGCTGTCACTGGTGGTGCTTCACGAAGCGGATTTGGACTTCGATCAGGAGTTCGGCAGCCGCACCGGCATACTGCAGCCGGGCGTCTACACGGTGGCCACCGCCTGTACCCAGTCCGCCAATACATCCGGCGATACCTCGGAAAGCAGCACGCTGCACGAACTGCAGACCGTCCTGACCCTGTCCGCCGCGCCCTAGCAGAACTCAGGCCGCTGGCGTGCGCGGTGGTCTGGGCGAGCTGCGACGACGACGTGGCGTCCGCGTCGTCCGCGGCTTCGGAGCGGGATCGGGGTCGGGGTCGCTGCTGCCATCGTCGTTGGCGGCAGCAGCGCGTTCGGACTCTGGTTCGAGTTCGCTCTTCGTCGCTGACCGCTTGCGCGTGGTGATCTCGTCAACCGCTTCCCGAGCTTGTGCGGCGACACTGCGGGTCTGTATCAAACGGTTCAGCAGATCGAACCAGAACGGCGCGCCGAGGGTGGTGGCCAGCGCGGTGAGCGCCAGGCCGAGGATCTTGGTGATCACGAACAAGGCGTCAGACGCGAAGGCACGGGCTGGTTTGCAGCTCTGCTCAGGCACGGCCGGCACGCAGGTGGGCAGGCCGATCCCGGTGCCGCCCAGGTTCCAGCCTAGCGGCAGGCCCAGATTACTGGCGAGTGCCAGCTGACTCCCTACCTGCTGCGCCAGCTGACGCTCGCAATCCGCCGTGGCTTCCTTGCAGATCGGCGCAGGTGCCTGGCCCTCGCCCTGAACGCCGACCGCTGTCGCGACGATCTTCGCGCGCAGCGCATCGTCCTGCGACAAGGTACGGACGATGTTCAGGGTGTCGGCATTTAGCGCGATGGCCAGCACCGCGCCGATCGCCAGCAGCACCAGCTGCACATGGCGGCGATACCAGCCCGTAACCCGCTCCATCGACTCCTCGAAATAAGCGGCGAGCGCGGCGCGCACTTTCGCGTCGTCATCGCCGAGCTTCAGGCCGGCGACCTTGAGCATGGTGTTGGCGGCCTTGCGGAACTTCTCGTCTTCGTCGGCCAGCGCTATCAAGGCGCCGGCGAATCGGGCCGCTGGAATTGCCGATGGCAGCTTGTTGTTGCCAGAGATGTACTTGCCTTCATACAACGAATAGATGAAGGGACTTTCGTACAACTTCTTCAGCATCTTGGTCGTCTTGGTCGTCGCCTCGGCCTCTTTATCTTCGTCGGGGCCGTCGACGATCTGCGACAGGATTTCGCCGATACCGCGCTCCAGCAGCTTGCCGCGCTGGCGCAGCCAGCTTTCGAGCAGTTCGACGCCGATCGAGGCAGCGGTCGAAAAGATCAGATAGACCAGGGTCAGGCCGATCAGCACATCGAGTAGCTGCAGGATCATCGCGACGCCCCCTCAGGGTCTGTTGACATTACTTTGGTCGCTGCGGCGGAGGTCGTTTGAGCCCAGTGCAACGAGCGAGGAGCGGCCAATGGCCGACCCATTGGCGCGACGAGCAAGGCAGCAATGGGCTCAAACGGCCCCGCCCCGGAGGGTTGCGGCCAAAAGCGCACCGGGACTTCGTTGCGAACCTTGACCATAGGTGGCTATGGCCTGCGGTTCGCGCCTCGCCCGGCGCACTTTTGACCTGCAACGCAGCGATCAAAGTAATGTCAGCAGACCCTCGTGATGGCAGTGTCGAAGGCACCGCTCTCAGCGAGTGTAGGCAGCGCGGCGTGACAGCCGCCAGTCCATCTCGGGAGCGCTTAGAAATAGCGGATCAGGCGCAGATCGAGTTGCCGCGTTTCCTCGGAGCCGAGCCACAGCGCGCGGGCGCCGAGCCGCAGGCCGTAGTCCTTGCCGAGTTGCCACTGCTGTTCGAGGCTGATCATCCGGCGATCAGCATTGTCACCAGCCAGCCCCGGTAGCCAGCTCGCCTCGAGCTGCACGCCCCACAGCTTCAGCGGCTGCGCCAGCAGGCCGAGGCGCGGCCCGAGCTGCAGCGCGTAACCGTTGTCGCGGACATTGCCGACCTCGGCGCGAAACTCGGCATGACCGTAGGCGACCAGGCTGCCGAAGCGTCCCCAGGCCAGACCCGGGCCACCCTCCAGCACGGTGGTGCGCGAATCGCGGCCGAGGCCGAGATCGGGGCGCTCGTGGGCGAGGCGCACGCGCCAGGAAATCGGCTGGAACAAGCTGCTGCGCGGCGCGATCGACAGGATGTCGAGCAGCGCCAGATGGTCGAGCGTGGTTGCGCCATTGGCCAGCCGCGTGCGCAGGCCGAGATCGACGAAGTTGATCTGCTGGCCCTCGCCGTAGCCGGCCGAAGGATCGAGCAGATCGTGATAGGCCGGCCGCCAGTCGAGGGTGGCGATATCGCCGCCTTCACTGCGCGCCTGGGCGCCGACCATCAGCCGCTGGGTGGCGTGGCCGCCGGTGGGATCGGTGTCTGGTGTCGGCACCGTCACCCGGCCGCCTTTCTCGCCGGTCGCGGCACGGGCGCGCAGCAGCGCAAGCGATCGCGGGACGGCGACCTCGCGGGGCAGCTGGCCCTCCAGAAAGTGGTACTGGACGAGATCGTTGGCGAGGCTCAAGCCTGCCGCGGCGATGCCATCGGTTGGCGGCGCGCCTTCTGCCAGCGCCAGCGCTTGCTCGCGGTGGTCGGCATCGAGCGCCCGGCCTTCGGCAGCGACGGTGGTCGCCAGTGCCGGCCGGTAATGCGGTGCGCCGAGTCCGGGCTGCAGCGCGCGCAAGGTGTCGGTCGGCGTTGCCCACCAGCTGAAGCGATTGCCCCAGTCGATGCTCGGATCGGCGACCCGCAGCAGGGTCAGCAGCTGGTACGAGCAGTTCTTGGTGAAGAAGTAATAGGTGAACGCCGCGCCGCGCAGTTCCCAGAGATGCAGCAGCAGGCGCTCGCGTTGCCCGGCGTCGAAGGCCAGCGGGTATTCCCAGAGATCGCGGCTTTCCAGGCGCGCGTATTCACGCACCTTTTCGTAATACGGCAGCACGCTGTAGCGGCCGACATAGCCGCCGGCGAGGCCCTTGATCGCGAACACCAGGCCATTGGTTTCCGGCGTCTCGGCAGCGTAGTTGGCGGCATAGGCAAGCAACGGCGTGCCGGCCTTCACTTCGGGGCCATCGAGGCGCAGCAAGGTGTGGCCGAACATCGACGCCGGGCTGTTCAGATAAGCCGACGGGAAGACCACCCAGACCTGCGACGGCGCCAGCGCAGTCAGCCATTCCTCGCGCTCGGCGCAGGGCTGGCGCGGCAGGCGCTCGGCATCGAAATGCAGGCGGGCATCGAGCCAGGCGTAGCGAGCGCCGAAGATGCACTGCGCCGATTCGTTCCGCGGCTCACGGATGGTCGGATCGAGGAACGCGACGAGGGTCGCGCGCAGTTCGGCGGCGGGGTCATCGGCACCGTTCGGCGCGAGGAAGAACCAGTCGCTCTTGACGCTGCTGCGCGCAGCACCCACGACCGGCGACTCGACATGGAGCAGGTTCGCCCATTCGGGCGACGCGGCAAGGCCCTGCTGGTCGGCGGCGGCGATCAGCTCATCGGCATAGCTGTCCGCTGCCGGCACCCGCAAAGGCGCCAGCAACAGGCTAAAAAAAAGAACAGCCCCGAGCGGGGCTGTTCCGTACCACGAACGCGGCATCGATCAGGCGATGTAGCGAGCCAGGCGGGCATCCTGAGCCATGGCCACTTCGAGCGCGGCCAGCACGTCACCGGTGGTGACCTGGGCGTTCGGGAACAGCGCGGCATGGTGCGACTGGGCCATCGCGTTGAACGCGGCGACGTCAGCGGCATCGACGTTGTAGAGAGCAGCCAGGGTGGCCAGGGTTTCGCCTTCACCGGCGGCGATTTCGGCCGACAGCTGATCGACGTTGGCGGCCGCGAACATCGAGCGGCGCACATCGCTGGCAACCACGCCGTTCTTGGCGCAGCCCAGCGTGCCGCTGGTGATGCCGAAGGTCTGGTTGAAGAACGTGCCGTTGGTGGTGGCGCCGAGCACCCGGAAGATCAGGCCCTTCTGGTCCTTCATCAATTCGGTACCGAGACCGCAGCCGATATCTTGGGCGGCGAGCGCCGTACCGAAAGGCAGCAGGCTGACGGCAGCGATTGCAATGAGCTTCTTCATGCGTCGTATCTCCTAACAGGTTTCATTGTGGTTATAGACGGCCCCTGTGAAGGTTCGCTAACGAACCAACTCAAGGCCCGGCAAAGCTACCGCAACAGCAACGTCAATAGCTATGGCTTTTGAATCTGGCCGGACGATGCCCGCGCCAGCAGCAGCGGTGCCAGCAACGGGTGATCGTCCTTGATCTGCTTGCGCAGGCCGATGATCGCTGCATCGAGCAGACGCTCACCGGCCACCGAATCTCCACTGACGATCAGCCAGCGGCCACGTTGACCATACAACGCCAGACGACGCAGATCGGTGTCCGGCAGCACGCTGGCGGCAGTCTCGCCGGCATCGAGCGCGAGCTTCGCCTCGTCGTTGCGCTTCAGCGCCATCAGGCTTTCCGCCTGCAGCCGGCGCAGGATCGTGGCGCGTGCCGGCTGCGGCTCCGGCTGCGCTTTCAGGATCGCCAGGCCGCGCTCGATCAGGGGTAGCGCCTCAGCTGGCCGGCCGAGTTGCAGGCGAGCATTGGCGAGGTTCGACAGCGGCGCGGTGATGTCGACGGATTGGCCATTGCCGCGTTGTTCGTGACGGGCGACCAGATCGGCGAATACCGCTTCGCCTTCCGCGTAGCGACCCTGCATGTTGAGGATGAAGCCGAGTTCGTTATGGACATGCACGGTGTCGGTCCCGGTCGGCCCGAAACGCAGCTTCATGCGTTCGAACACTTCGTGCAGCGCGCTCAATGCTTCGTCCTTCTGGCCGAGCGCGTTGAGGCTGTGCGCAAGGCTGACCTGCACCTTCAAGGTCGTCGGGTGATCGGCGCCGAGCACGGTGCGCAGCGCCGCGTAGGCACGGCGGGCGTCATCGACACCGCGTTCCGGCAGGCCGGCAACCCGATGGATCGACGCGATCAGGCCGCCGGCTTCGCCGGCAATCCAGTTCGGTTCGCGAAGCGTGCGATTGGCATCGTCACGGAGGGTGGCGAGGTCCTTGAGGAAGTCCGGATCGCTGCCCTGGCCGGAGCGCGCTTCGAGCAGGCGCAGCCGGGTTTCCAGGACATCGCTCTTAGCCGTGCCGGGATCGCTCAGCTGATCAGCCAGCAGGCTGTCGAGCGCGGCAATCGCTTCGTCATCGCGGTCCGCGGAGATCAGCAGCGACGCGCGTTCCAGCCGCGCCTTGTTGCGCTCGGCCGGCGCTGATTCTGCCTTGGCGATCGCCCGATCGAGCAGCACCAGCGCCTGGTCGTAATCGCCGAATTCGTGGCGCAGCACGCCGAGCGTGGTCAGTACCGAGGCGGCCACCGCCGGCTGATCGGCGAAGCGCGCGTCGACCGTCTGCTCCGCCGTCGCCAGCGCCGCGCGCACCGTCACTTCCGGCGCGCCGAGCGGGCGCTGCAGCGGATTGGCGGCGTTCAGCAGGTCTTCGTTGACGAAGCGGTTGATCGCCTCGCTCTTGGCGGTTTCCAGCTCGGCGGCGACCCGCGCCTGACTGGCGCGCAGAGCCATCAGCGAGGTGGCGATAACGCCGATCATCAGCACGCCGGCCAGCGGAATCAGCCGGCGACGTGCCGCATGCAGTCTCGCCAGCTTGGCTTTCAGACGCTCGCTTTCGGCGACCTGCTCACGCTCGGCATGGCGGGCGGCAGCGCGTTCGGCACGGCCGCGCAGGCGGCGCGCCAGTTCGGCGGCGTCGCTGAGCCGGCCGTCGACTTGCCCGGCTGCAGCGGCGGCCACGTCCTCGCGCAGCAGCGGATCGACGACATCGCGCTCCCAGCCAGCGGTCAGCGGCCGTTTCAGATCGCCGACGATCATCTGGTAGAGGATCACGCCGAGCGCGTAGAGATCGGTCTGCACGGTCGGCTGCTGGCCGGCGATCAGTTCCGGGGCGTAGTAGAACGGCGTGCCGCTGCTGTCGTCGTCCTGCTCGCCGGCTGCGCGGGTGAAGCCGAGCCGGGTGATCTCCAGCCGTTCGAGGCGCGCCAGATCCATCATCCGGCCGCTGCCGAAATCGCCGAGCCGCACGCGCGCCTGGCCGGCGTCATCGAAGCTGATCAGCAGATTGGCCGGCTTCAGATCCTTGTGCAGCACGCCGGCGGCATGGGCGGCAGCCAGTGCATCGGCGGCCTGGGCGACCAGCTCCAGGCGCTCGTCGAGCGGCACGGCGATCAGGCCGCCTTTCGACTCGGCCCACTGCGGCAACGAGCCACCGGCGGCGTATTCGGATTCGATGAAGTACGGCTGCTCGTCGACGTTCCAGTCGAGCAGGCGAATCAGATCCGGGCGATCGCCATGGGTGTCCTTGAGCACGCGGAACAAGGTGATCTCGCGCTTCAGCGCGGTCAGGCCATTGGCATCGAGCGCGAACTTGAAGACCCGCCGCTCGCCGGTCTTGGCGTGTGCCGCCAGCCAGACTTCGCCGAGCCCGCCGCTGCCCAGGCGTTCGCTCAGCTGCCAGTGCGGCCGCAACGGCGGATGGTCACCGACGGCCAGCTGCAATTGCGGAGCCGATGGTGCGGGGCCGGCGACTTCCAGAGTGACCGGCGCCACCAGCCGGTAGCCATAGCCGTGCACGGTCTTGAGGATGGTCTGGTCCTCGTCACCGAGGCCTTGCCGCAGTTTGGCGACCGCCTTGGTCAGCACCGATTCCGACAGGATGCGGCCCGGCCAGACACCGTCCTGCAACTCGTCCTTGGTCACCACCTCGCCCGGATGGCGGAGCAGGAACAGCAGCAGTTCCAGCGGCTTCGGCTCCAGCTTGACGATGGCGCCGCGCACGCTCAGTTCGAGGCTGCGGCTATCGAGCACGCACTCGGCGAAGCGATAGATCAGCACCCGCTCGACGGAAGGCGACGGGCGGCGTCCATGGCCGGTATCTGAGTGTCCTGGTCCTGCCACCGATCGGTCTCGCGCTGCTCGGCAAATTCGTGGGCGGGATAGTGCGGCATCCGTGGCGGGGCGGCAAAACCTCGGCCGATGACCGCCACCGCTCGCACGCAAAGATCAGCTCCATCAAGGGCTTGGCAACGGCCATGCAATCGTCGGGAAATGGTCGGAAATCGGTCGCACTTTTCGGTTCACGGCTAGGCAAGGTCGCCGGCATCACCCCTGCACCGCCGAGAAACCGACATGAAGTCCTCCGCCATCCCCGCCCTGTTGCTGTCGCTGTCCAGCCTCGCCGCGCACGCCGCGCCGGCCGATTACGACAGCCGCCTGGGACCCGGCAGCGAAGTGCCGGGGCATCTGCTGACCGCGCTCAATCGTTCGGACAACGGCGTTTATGGCGACGTGCTGGCGCTCGCCGATGGCCGCACCCTGATCGCGGCAGACTCCGGGCCGCAGGGCAGTACCAACACCATCCCGGCGCTGCTGATGCTGTTGGCGAACGGCACACCGGATGCCAGCTTCGCCAGTAACGGCCGCTTCAGCCAGGACGTGATCGGCGGGCTGAACGTCGCCGGCTTCGGCCGGCTTGCCGCCACGCCAGACGGCGGTTTCGTGGCGCTGGCCACCGAGAACGGCGCGCCGCGTTTCGATCTGATCAAGTTCACCGCCAGCGGCACGCTCGACGCCAGCTTCGGTACCGACGGCCGGGTGTCGCTGTCGACTTCCGCATTCCCCGCCAGCGCTGGCGGCTGGCAGAGCGGCGTGGTGACGCAGCCGATGGTCGTGGACGGCCAGGGCCGCATTCTGGTCGCCGCCAACTACGTGCGCAGCGCCACCAGCGGCCTCACCAATGCCTGGGTGGTCTGCCGCTATCTCGCCACCGGCGCGCTCGATGCCAGCTATGGCGCGGGCGATGCCGACGGCGTCGATGGCTGCTTCGCGCAGACCTCCGGCTCGCCGCAGGACGCGATCAGCGACATCAGCGGCCTGGTGCTCGATGGCGAGGCGGTGATCTTCACCGGCAACGCCACGCTGAACAGCCAGGGCGGCGTCTTCGGTGCGGTGCGCCTCACCGCCAGCGGCCAACTCGACCCGGCGTTCGGCACCGGCGGCGTGGTCAAGATCGGCTTCAGCGGCTTTGGTGCCGGCCTGGGCGTCGCGATCCGGCCGGATCGCCGCCTGGTGTTCGCCTTCCGACCCGGTATCGGCGTCGGCTCGCTGCTGCAACTGCTGCCCAACGGCAGCCTCGATCCGAGTTTTGGCAACGGCGATGGCATCGTCGACAGCAGCAACAATCAGGACCTCGCCTCCGGCACCGGCGGCAACAGCCAGGCGGTGGCCGCGGACATCCGCGATCTCGCGCTGCAGCCGGACGGCAAGATCCTGGTCCTGGCGCGCACCAGTCTCGGCGGCTCGCCGGGCTTCACCGGCGCGCAGGTGGGCCGCTTCCTCGCCAACGGCCTGCAGGACACCGGCTTCGGCGATGTCGGCCCGCTGCTGCGCGGCCCGCGGCAAAGCCAGCAGAACGGCAACGCGCCGCTGGCGCTGAGCCTGGCAGCCGATGGCCGGATCGTCGTCATCGGCACTCAGGGCGTGTTCGGCGAACCGGCGCTGACCTATGTCGTGCGCCTGCAGGGCGGCGCCTCGGTGCCGACCAAGGTCAATCCCTTCGTGCTGGTCGATCAGTTCGACGTGCCGGTCAACACCGGGCGCGAATCCAATGCCGTGACCGTGGCCGGGCTGGACAGCAATGTGCTGATCAGCGGCCTCACCGTACCGGCGCTGGTGCGCATCGAGAACGGCAGCTTCGGCGTCAATACCGACGCCAACGCTGGAAATGCTATTCGCCTGGTACGCAATGGCGATGTCGTACGCGTGCGCCACGATTCGGCCACCACACCCGGCACCCGCACCGTCACCCGGCTGACCATCGGCGCCGGCGACGATGCAGTCAGCGAAAACTTCATCAGCGTCACCGCCGGCGGCAGCTGCGCCGTGGACACCATTCCCGGCACGCTCGATATCGGCTTCGGGGTCGAAGGCCGCCGCAGCCGTGCGATCGGCGCCGACAACAGCTTCCGGCCAACGATGCTGCTGCGTGACGACGACAGCGTGCAGATCGCTGCCGGTGCCAACTTCACCCGAGTCCGTCCGGGCAGCCCGTTCCCAAGCAACGAGTCCGATCCGGCGCTGTTCCAGTTCACCGTCCGCGGTCTCGACGACAGCAATTTTTCAGGTGACGGCCTCGCCGATGCCGACAGCCTCGACGGCCGCGACTTCACCGGCGGCTATTCCGACGCCGTACGCCAGCCAGACGGCAAGCTGGTGCTGAGCGCACGCCTCGGCATTCAGGGCGGCTTCGCCAATGTCGACAGCGCCGTGCTGCGCCTCAATCCGGACGGCAGCCGTGACGGCAGCTTCGGCAGCGATGGCGGTGTGACCCTGCCGAAGCCGCTGCCGAGCAGCGAGGTCGGCACCCTGGTCGGTGTTGCCGTGCAGGCCGATGGCCGCATCGTCGGCATCGGCAGCATCAGCCAGACCACCGGTCAGTCGATCGGCTATTTCCTGGCCCGCTTCAATGTCGACGGCACGCTCGACGACGGCTCGGCCAGCGACAGCACCCCCGGCGACAGCTTCGGCAACAACGACGCCGATGGCGTCAACGGCGTGTTCCTGAATCGCAGCCCGGCGACGTTCGCGCTGTCCAGCAGCGGCTACCGGGTGCGGATGCAGGGCACGCGGATCGTGGTCATCGATACGACCGATGCGGTCAACGAAGTGCGCCTGTTCGGCCATGCGGCGGACGGCAGCCTCGATGCCAGCTTCGGCAGCGG
>NZ_CAISIQ010000050.1 GCF_903885465.1 uncultured Nevskia sp. | reverse complement strand
TGCCGGTGTCGATCACGCTAGCCGGCTCGCTGTACTGGGTGTTCTCGAAGATCTTCTGATCTCGAAGCAGGTCTCGAGCCAGCCCACCCTCGCGGTGGGCTTTTCGTTTGGGCTTCACCGCAGGCTGACAATTGCCGACAACCCGCGTGGTACGGTCCACCCCTTCCCGCTGACCCTCTTCGATCATGATGCCGACCCTGATCCAGTCGCTGGCCGCCGCAATCTTCGTCATCGCGCTGATCCACACCTTTTCGACCAAGTTCTTCGAAGGTCTGGCCCATCGCTATCCGCGGCATGAAGGCATCTTCCATCTGCTCGGCGAAGTCGAAGTGGTGTTCGGCTTCTGGGCGATGGTGCTGGTGATCCTGCTGTTCGTACTTGAAGGCAGGACCGCGGCGCTGGCTTATGTCGATTCGCGCAACTTCACCGAGCCGCTGTTCGTGTTCGCGGTGATGATCGTTTCCGGCAGCCGGCCGATCCTCGATCTGGCCAGCCTGCTGGTCAAAGGTGTTTCGAAGCTGCTGCCGCTGCCGACGAGCACCGCGACTTATTTCACGATCATGGCGCTGGTGCCGCTGCTCGGTTCATTCGTCACCGAGCCGGCGGCGATGACCCTCGGTGCACTGATGCTGCGCGACCGATTCCTGAACGCCGATGGCCTGTCGAGCCAATTCAAGTACGCGACCGTCGGCGTGCTGTTCGTCAACATCTCGATCGGTGGTGTCTTGACGCCGTTCGCTGCGCCGCCGGTGTTGATGGTCGCTGCCAAGTGGAACTGGGACATCGCTTTCATGATGAGCAATTTCGGCTGGAAGGCCGCGATCGCGGTGGTCATCAATGCCATCGCGGTGACCGTGCTGTTCCGCAAGCAGTTGGCCGGGATCGTCAGTAGCAGCGCAGGCAAGAACGCCGCCGTGCCGCTACCGATCATGCTGGTCAACACGCTGATCCTGCTCGGCGTGGTCATGTTCGCGCATCACCCGGCGCTGTTCCTCGGCCTGCTGCTGTTCTTCATCGGCTTCGCCACGGCGTATGAACGCCATCAGGGCCGGCTGATCGTGCCGGAAGCGCTGCTGGTGGCGTTCTTTCTGGCCGGCCTGGTCGTGCTCGGCGGCATGCAGCAGTGGTGGCTGCAGCCTGTGCTGCTGTCGATGAGCCCGGACGCGGTCTACTTCGGCGCCACCGCGCTGACGGCCTTGACCGACAACGCCGCGCTGACCTATCTCGGCTCGCTGGTCGAAGGCCTGAGCGACGAGTTCAAGTACATGCTGGTCGCCGGCGCAGTAACTGGCGGCGGGCTGACGGTGATCGCCAACGCGCCGAACCCGGCCGGCTTCTCGATC
Source organism: uncultured Nevskia sp. (assembly GCF_903885465.1). Lineage (GTDB taxonomy): Bacteria > Pseudomonadota > Gammaproteobacteria > Nevskiales > Nevskiaceae > Nevskia. The sequence goes on along the minus strand of NZ_CAISIQ010000050.1, from coordinate 9,188 downwards.
CTGAAAGTCCGCTTCGAGGACGAAACGATCGGCGCGCTCGGCCTGCTGCTGGCGGCGCTGCCGCCGACCTTGGTGGCGATCGTTGCGATGCGGTTTCTCTAGTCACTTCACTCGAAAGTTCACCGTCGGCGTCTGCCAGCGGCCATCGGCGGCCTTGGCGCTCGCCGTGTGCTCGCCACGCGACAACGGCCATTGCCAGCGGCCACCCGGCGTTCTCGCGGCTTCGGCCTCATCGACGATCCAGATCACCGCGTTTGCCTCGGGCTTGTCCGGCACGCCGGCCAGCTCGAACTCGAGGGCCTGAAGCTCCGGCGGCACTCTGGGGTCGATCGCCATCGCTAAGCCTTCGAAGGGTTGCAGCAGGCGCGGCGGGCCGGCTTCGCTGGCGCTGATCGAGGCGACGACCGCATCCGGTGATTCCGGTGCGGTGCCCGGCGCAAACCATTCCAGGCGCTCGCCGCCGTCCGGGCCGCGCACCGTGTGCGCTTCCAGATTCGGGCTGCGCATCAGCGGCCGCGATTGCTGGTTGCGGTTCAGCAAGCCGAACATCGAGCGCACCAGCAGCGCCGGGCCGATCGAACCGGTGACGCCATCCATCGCCTGCCCAGCCAGTGCGCCCATCCAGGCGCCGACCACGTGGTGGCCGTCATAGGCCACGCACCAGGCGTCGCGGTAATCGCTCGAGGTGCCGGTCTTGACTGCGGTCTGCACCGGGAAGCGCAGCAGGCCGCCGTCGCCGAATTCGAGCAGGCGCGCACGCGGGTCGGACAGGATGTCGGTGATGATCGAGGCGCTGTCGCGGCTCAGCGCCGCTACCGAAACCTGCGATTCGAGGCCGTCCTCGAACAGGGTCAGCGGCCGTGCCCTGCCCTGGTTGGCGAGTGCTGCATAAGCGCCGACCAGTTCCGCCAAAGTCACTTCGCCATTGCCGAGCGCAATGCCATCGCCATAGACGTCCGGATGCTGGCTGAGGCCGCGCATGCCGAGCGTGCGCAGCAATGCCAGCAGCCGCTCGCCGCCAACGAACTGCAGCGCGCGCACCGCCGGTACGTTCAACGAGTTGCCGAGCGCTTCGCGGACGGTGACCGTGCCGTAGCTGATCCGCGAGTAATTGCGATAAGGATGCAGGCCATCGCCGACATGCGCCGCGAGGCCGTCATCGGCGATCGGCGTTGCCGCCGTCCAGCCCGATTCCAGCGCCAGCGCATAGACGAAGGGCTTGAGTGCCGAGCCTGGCTGACGCGGCGTCTGCACCGTGTCGATGCCGGTTTCGGAATCCTCGGCATCGCCAGAATCAACGTCGCCGACGTTCCAGGCGCGCACCTTGTTGCCATCGAGATCGACGACCAGCAGCCCGCCCTGGCGCACGCCGACCTTGGCCAGATCGCGCAGCCGCTGATCGAGCAATTGCTGGCCCTGGCGCTGCAGCCCGCGATCAAGGCTGGAACGCAGCGGGCCGTCGCCGGTCGGTGGCTGACGACGACGCAGCTCGGCGATGAAGTGCGCGGCTGGCACACTGTCGTCGTCTGCACTGAGCGCCGCTGGTGGAATGGCTAGTTGCGCGGCTTGTTCGGCGTTGATCAGGCCGTCATCGAGCATCCGCGCGGCGACTCTGCTCATCGGGCCCTTGAGGCGCGAAGCATCGCGCAGCGGATCTAGCCGGCTCGGCGCGCGAGGCATCACCGCCAGCGCCAGCATCTCGGCATTGCTGAGGGTTGCCGGCTCGCGGCCGAAGTAATGGCGCGCCGCCTGGCGGATGCCGCGGCGTTGCGCGCCATAGGGAATCTGATCGAGGTAGAACTCGAGGATGTCGCTCTTGCTGAAGCGCGCTTCCAGCCGCATCGCTTCGAAGCCTTCGACCCAGCGTGACCACACGGTGCGCGGCCGCGGGTGCAGCAGGCGCACCACCTGTTCGCTGATCGTGCTCGCACCGCGCACCGCATGGCCGGCAGCAATACCCTGACGGATCGCCGAAGCGCGTGCGCGCCAGTCGATACCGCCGTGCTGCCAGAAACGCCGATCCTCGGCAGCGACCATCGCCGTGCGCAGGAACGCGGGCACCTGCTCAAGCGGCAGGCGATCCGCGGTATTCCAGCGCTGCTGGTAGTGCGCGCTCAGCGGCTCGCCGCTGCGATCGAGCACCGGACGCACGTCAGCGACAGCAAGCTCCGGCTGCAGATGCTCGGGCAGCGCGCGCTGCGAGGCGGCCGTCGCCACGATCAGCAACAGCAGCGCGGCGGCGGACAGGCGTAGCAGCAGTCGGCGGCTGGGTCGAAGCAAATGAACGGCTCCTTTGACGAACGCTGATCCTAGCTGTGCTCGGCGAGTTAAGGTGGAGCCTGATCGCCGCAGAAGACGGCGCTGGCTTGTTCGGAGGAGACGATGAGCGAAGGCGACGAGACTTCCGCGAGCGGCCTGCTCGACCGTCGCCTGTTTCTGCGTCGCGGCCTGCGCTGGAGCGCCGCCATTGCAGCGGCGCCGTCGATCGCCATCGCTGCGGATATACCAAGCGATCCGACCCGCACGCCGGGCCAACCGTTCAGCAACTACGGCCAGCCGTCGCCGCAGGAGAAAGCGACGATCCGCTGGATCAGCGCCAATCGCGCCGTCGCCGGCAATGGCGTGTCGTGGACGCCGCTGCACGATCTCGAAGGCATCATCACGCCGAGCGGCCTGCACTTCGAGCGTCACCACAACGGCGTGCCGCAGATCGATGCCGAGGCGCATCGGCTCAGCGTGCATGGCCTGGTGCAGCGGCCTCTGAGCTTCACGATCGAGGCGCTGAAGCGTTATCCGCAGCGCTCGCGCATTGGTTTCGTCGAATGCGGCGGCAACAGCAATTCGAGCTGGAACCTGGAGCCGCTGCAAACCCGCGCCGGTTACCTGCATGGCCTTGCCTCGAACAGCGAATGGACTGGCGTGCCCTTGTCGATCGTCCTCGACGAAGCCGGCGTCGATCCGGCAGCGCGCTGGCTGGTGCTCGAAGCCAGCGATGCGATCGGCATGAACATGTCGTTGCCGCTGGCCAAGGCGCGCAAAGATTGCCTGCTGGCGCTGTACCAGAACGGCGAACGCCTGCGCCCCGAGCAGGGCTATCCGCTGCGGCTGATCGTGCCGGGCTGGGAAGGCGTGCTCAACGTCAAATGGCTGAGTCGCATCGAGCTGACGACCGAGCCGGTGATGAGCCGCAACGAGACCAGCCGCTACACCGAGCTGCAGCCCGATGGCCGGGCGCGGCAGTTCACCTTCGTGATGGACGTGAAGTCGCTGATCACCTCGCCGTCGCCCGGGCATCTGCTGAACGAAAAGGGCTTGTACGAGATTCGCGGCCTGGCCTGGAGCGGGCGCGGCAAGATCAAGCGGGTCGAAGTCTCCGCCGATGCCGGCAAGACCTGGAAGCCGGCGGCGCTGCAGGGCCCGGTGCTGCCGATGAGCTTCACCCGCTTCCGCATTCCCTGGCGCTGGGATGGCGCCGCCGCAACCTTGCAGAGCCGCGCCGTCGACGACACCGGCGCCGTACAACCGACACGCGCAGCCCTCGTCGCCAAGCGTGGCCGGGCCGGCTACTTCCACTACAACGCGATCGTGTCTTGGCAGGTCAGCGAAGACGGGGAGCTGAGCCATGTCTACGCCTGAGCGCCTGCTGCTGGCGAGCTGGCTGCTGATCGCGACTGCGGCACAAGCTGCCGGGCCTGGACTCGGCAAGCCGCTGAGCGCCGCCGACATCGCCGCCCTGCCCCGCAGCGTGTTCCCGGATGGCCGCGGCTTGGCCGCCGGGCGCGGCACGGTCAGCGACGGCAAGGTGATCTACGACGCTCAGTGCACGTCCTGCCACGGCATTGCCGGACGTGGCGGCAGCGGTGGCCATCTGATCAGCGACGGCAAGCTCACCGGCGCGGACCCCGATCCCGCCGTGAACACCTACTGGCCCTACGCCACCACCTTGTGGGACTTCACGCGCCGGGCGATGCCAATGACCGCGCCGGGTTCGCTGAGCGTCGACGAGACCTATGCCGTCACCGCCTACCTGCTGCATCTATCCGGGCTGATCGAGGCCGATGGTGTGCTTGATGAGCAGAGCCTGCCGAAGGTCCGGATGCCGAATCGCGATGGCTTCGACTGGATCGATGCCAAGCGCCACTGAGCTTCAGGGCGTCGGCGCGTTGTCGAACACCAGCGTCCGGTTGCCGCCGAAGCTGCCGTTGCTGGCGCAGACGTAGCGGAAGGCATCGCCGGAGAAGAGCAGCGATCCGGTGATCAGCGAACTGTTGCCGCTGGTGCAGCGGGAGGTGCCGATGCCGAAGCCATCTGAGCGGTAGAACCAGATGTCGATGTCGTCGTAGAACGCGTCGGCACCGCCGGCAAACAAGCCGTTCCACGCGGTTTCGGCATTGTTCGGGTAGGCCGCGCCCGCCAGCGTGCGCACCGGCAGCAAGGTATCGCCGCTGAACACCGGGAACTCGTACGGTGCACCGCTGGCGGCGTAGACCTGACTGCCGTCCGGCGATACCGCGACGTCGAGCCCGTTCGAACCCGGCGAGCGACTGCCGCGATCGGTGACCACGAAGCGGGCGCCATCGAAGGTCGACCACGACACCTGCGCGTGGCTGATTCGCGACGGGCTTATGCCGGTATCGATGACATAGACCTCTCGGCTGTCGCCGGTCACCGAGATCGCGCCGTTGCCGTAGAAATCGCTGGTCGGAAAGATCGTCGCGCGGGATTCACCGCTGAGCAGATTGATGGCGACACCATTGCCGAGAATCAGCGTCGGAATCGCCGACGTCCGGGTGTAGGCCAGACGCACGTCGTACAGACTACCGAGATACGCGTACGGGTAAACCGCGCTCGAAGCCCCGGTGCGGGCATCGAGCGCCAGCACGCGCGCGGTGCTGGCGTCGACGATGTACAGCACCTCGCCGTTGGAGCTGACCGCCATCGAGCCCGCTGCGGTGGTGCCGATCGGGAAGCGGCCCAGCAGTGCGCCAGTGTAGATGTTGCGTATTGCCACCTGATTGCCGCCCTCATGGCTATAGACCAGCGGCAGCACCGGATTGGTCGCAGTACGCAGACCTTCGGCGGCGTACGACAGTCGGCCCGGCTCGGTGCCCGAACGCCAGAACGACACCGCGATGGTCTCCACGGCAGGCTCGCCGACACCGATTGCCGGATCGCTGCCGGTCACCGTGACCGTTGCGCGGTGCACGGTATCGGCGGCAAGCACGCCTGGCGTCACGGTCAGACGCAGGGCGCCGCCGGTGACGCCATTTGCCGTCACGCCGAGCCAGCCGGCGCTAGAGCTTGCAGACCACGGCACACTGGCGCGACCGAGGCTGGTGGTGACGCCGATGTCGCGGCTCAGCAGTTCCCGCGAAGGAAATTGCGAGAACGCGACTCCGTCGCTCGTCACCTGCAGGCGCTCGACCTCGCGATTCAGGCGAACTGGCAAGGTGTAGCTGAGCACGGTGCCGCGGACATTGACGTCGAGCCGCGCGGAGCCGATGTAGACGCCGCCGGTCAATACCGCCGGATTCGCGAAAATCATCGTCGTCGCACCGCCGCCGCCAACCTGTCCGCCGAGCGTGCTGGCCGCGAGCCAGGCCGGTACGGTCGGATCGCTGGACAGCGTCACGGTCCACGGATAGGTGTTGGTGCCGGTGTTGATCTGGTAGCTGAACAGCTGTGGCGGCGTGCCGGCCAGACCGTCGTCACCGCCGAACTGCAGGCTTTCCGGCCCAGCGGTCAACGTCGGCGCAGTCACGCTCAGCGCCACCGGGATGATCACCGTGTTGCCGGCATCGGCGTTGTTGGTCAGGGTCACCGTGCCGTTGTAGTCGCCGATCGAAAGTACACTGGCATCCAGGGTCACCGACAGCGCCCGGCCGCCCGTGAACGGTCCTGCCGGCACCACAATCCACGGCGCACTCGCGGCTGCACGCCAGGTGAGTGTATCGGCCGACACCGAGACCAGCTGTTCGATCGTGGTTGTCGAATCGCCGACCACCAGCGTGCCGGTCAGCGGAAACTCGCTGGCCGACAGCCGTGCTCGAACCATCAAGGTCACGGTGATATCGCGATAGCCGAGCACGTTGCCGTTGGCATCGGCATAGCCCAGGCTCGGTCGTGCGGTGTAGGTCCCGGGCGCGAGACTGGTCGCGGCGACCGAGAAAACGGCGTCGTAGGTCGAGCCGGAGCCGCTGATACTGATTGCCAGCCAGTCGGCCGGAGTCTGCCCGTCGGGATAGGCCGCGCCGACAAACGCCGCGCGGCTGTCGTTGACGGTGATGCGCACCGTCTGCGCCGGGGTCGATGATGCGAACTGGTCTGCCTGAAAGCTCAGGCTGGTCCTGTTGACCGAGATGCTGCCGCCTCCCGATCCACCTCCGCCTCCCCCGCAGGCCGTCAGCAACACCGCCAGCAACGCGCACCACAAGACCCGGATCGACACGGCAGACACTCCCTTTCTGGATGAACAGGCCCCAGGGCCTTGGCGCCCGGACCTCTGTTGCGCATGCGCATCGCTGGGCGGATCAAGTGTCCAAGTTCGCGAATGGCCGCGCAAATCGCGTTCGTCAGGACGAAGTTCCTGTGACTTGGTACATTCAAGACTTGTCGCAGCGAACGCCTGAGGATCGGCCGATTTCATTTGCAGTAATTCCCACCGGCGGCCCGCATCGCGGCCTCCAGGGCAAATGGATTTTTGATCATCGTCAACGATCAACGGATGAAAAGTGAAGATCTGGCGCATTTCACAACATGCCGACAACACCGGCCGGATTCGGGGAACTTTTCCCATTCATCGCCAGCGCTGACCTTCTGATCATGGCGGGCGCCGCCGCTTTTCCGCGCGGCCGCCCACGACCAGAAATCCCCCGAGATGAAAGAGACCATGCCGACGACACCCCGCCGCCGCAAACCCATTGCGCTGGCCGCTGCCCTGATGGCCGCCGGCAGCCCGTGGAGCGCCCCTGCGGCTGCACAGGAAACGGCTGAATCCGCGACGGCCGAAGAAGCGGTGAAGCTGGCTCCGGTGCTGGTCGAAGGCACCTTCGTGGGGCCGATCGAGAACACCGCCGGCACCGCTCGCCAGCTGACCGCGGAGACCATCGAGGAACTGAAGCCGGTGACCCTGCACGAGGCGCTGCGCAGCGTGCCGGGCCTGCGGATGATCGATGACGATATCGCCGGCCGCCGCTCCGGCATCGGCCTGCGGGGTGCGCCGTCGCGGCGCTCGCGCAAGGTGCTGCTGCTTGAAGACGGCGTGCCGATCAATGCTTCGCCATACCTCGATTCATCGGCGCACTACACGCCGCCGCTGCAGCGGCTGCAGAACGTCGAAGTGCTGCAGGGCACCGGCCATGTCATCTATGGCCCGCTGAACAATCACGGCATCGTCAACTTCCGCTCGCTGTCACCGACCACGACGCCGCAGACCAAGATCGAATTCGGCCTGGGCAATGACGACAACTTCCAGCGCCACGCTTCGCATACGCGAACCATCGGCGATCTCGGCATCGCCGTCGCCTATACCGGCGCCAATGCCGATGGCGCCTTCGATGTCGATAAGTCGCAGTTCGATGACTTCTACGCCGAGCTCGAATACCAGCTGTCGAAATCGCAGTCGGTGGAGTTCAGCATCACCCGCATGCTCGAGGACTCGCACTACGACGAATCGAATCTCACGCCGGTCGAGTACGCGCTGGCGCCGCGGCGCAAGCTCGGCCGCTTCGGTCAGCAGTACAACACCATGGCGGTGGATTTCTCGAAGTACGACCTCAAGCATCAGTGGAATGGCGAGCACATCACCCTGTCCTCGCGCCTCTACAGCACCCGCACCGATCGCCGCCGGTTCACCGTCGATCCCGAAGCGGTATCGGTCGATGCGCTGCCGGCCTTCGTCTACGACGATCCCGAATATCAGTTCGAACCCGGCGTCAGCGGCGTGATGGTCAGCCGTTCGCGGCTGTACGAGAACTACGGCGCGGAGACGCGGGCCGTGGTCGATTTCCAGACCGGCAGCATCGGCCACGAGCTGTCTTTCGGCGTGCAGGCCATGCGTTCATTGTTCGATGACGGCCGCAGCTATGGCGCCGTTGGCGAAGTCATCTCCAAGGGCAATCCGGGCAGCAACTTCGGTGAAGTCGAACTGGCTGAAGCCCGCCTCGACAAGTACCAGTCGACAGCGATCGCCGGCTACATCCAGGACGCCGTGCAGGTCGGCGATCTGCAGATCACGCCGGGCGTGCGAGTGGAGCATTACACCCAGCATCGCGAGCGCCGTTTCACCGGAGCCGAATTCGAGTTCGATGGCGAACGCGACGATCGCCTACTGGCGCTGCCGAGCCTGGCGCTGCTCTACACCGGCGTCGAACGCACGCAGATCTTCGCCAATATCGCCCGTGGCTACACGCCAGCCTTCGCGCGATCGGCAGACGAGTTTCCGCTCAAGCCCGAGACCGGCATCAACAGCCAGATCGGCTTCCGCCACAAGCTGGCCAGCGGCCTGAACGTGGAAGGCGCTGCGTTCTACAACCTCATCTACGACACCGTGGTGCAGCTGCCATACACCGTCGACGACGCCAACATCGTCGTCAACTCGGCGGACTCGCGCAGCCTCGGTTTCGACTTCGGCCTGAACTACGAGACACCGGCGATCGGCGGCAGCAATGTGCGCGCCTATTCCTCAGTGGCCTACAGCTATGCCCGCTCGACGTTCACCGAAGGCGAACTCGACGGCAATCGCGTGCCCGAAACGCCGCTGCATGCCGGCAGCATCACCGTCGGCCTGCGCGGCGGCGAACGCTGGAACGTATCGCTGACCGTCAACCACTTCGGCAGCTACTTCTCGGATCTGCTGAACACCCGCGATTTCGTGCTGGCCAACGAAGACCGCGAACCGGTGCAGGCCGGCGACAGCGTGGAGATTCGCGAAGTGGTGGTGCTCGGCCGGGTGCCGTCGAACACGCTGCTGTCGGCGCGCATCGGCTACACCTTGCCCTGGTCCGGGCCGAAGACCGAGCTCTGGGTGACCGGCCGCAACCTGACCGACAAGCTGTATATCGTCGACATCGAGAACGGCATTCGTCCGGGTGCGGCGCGGACTGTGATAGGTGGCGTTACGGTGCGTTTCTGAGGCAACTTCAAGCTAGATACATCTAACCCGTCATGCCCGCCTGCGCGGGCATGAC
>NZ_CAISIQ010000049.1 GCF_903885465.1 uncultured Nevskia sp. | reverse complement strand
CGCGCGCCTCAACATCAAGGACGAGCTGCTGCGTCTCGATGGCGTGGGCGACGTGCAGATCTTCGGTCTTGGCGACTACAGCATGCGGGTCTGGCTGAATCCGCAGAAGCTGGCGTCGATCAGCATGACCACCGGCGACGTCGTCAAGGCGATCCGCGAGCAGAACATCCAGGTCGCCGCCGGCTCGCTGAACGCGCCGCCGGCGCACAGCGATCAAAGCTTCCAGCTGAACATCAACACCAAGGGTCGCCTGGTCACCGAGGAAGACTTCAGCAACATCGTGCTGCGCAGCGACAGCAATGGCGCGGTGATCCATCTGCGCGATGTCGCCCGCATCGAACTCGGCTCCAGCCAGTACGCGCTGCGCAGCCTGCTCAACAACAAACCGGCCACCGCGATCCCGGTGTTCCAGCGCCCGGGTTCGAACGCCATCGAAATCTCCGATGCCGTGCGCAAGAAGATGGAAGAGCTGAAGAAGAACTTCCCGCAGGGCGTCGACTATCAAATAGTCTACGACCCCACCGTATTCGTGCGCGGCTCGATCGAAGCCGTAGTGCACACCTTGTTCGAGGCGGTGGTGCTCGTGGTGCTGGTGGTGATCCTGTTCCTGCAGACCTGGCGCGCGTCGATCATTCCGCTGGTGGCAGTACCGGTTTCATTGATCGGCACGTTCGCGGTGATGAAGATCGCCGGCTTCTCGCTGAACGCGCTGTCGCTGTTCGGACTGGTGCTGGCAATCGGCATCGTCGTCGATGACGCGATCGTCGTCGTCGAAAACGTCGAACGCAATATCGCGCTCGGCAAGACGCCGAAGGAAGCAACAAGGCAAGCGATGAAGGAAGTCACCGGGCCGATCGTCGCCACCGGTCTGGTGCTCTGCGCGGTGTTCATCCCGACCGCCTTCATCAGCGGCCTGAGCGGCCAGTTCTATCGCCAGTTCGCGCTGACCATCGCCATTTCCACGGTGATCTCGGCGTTCAACTCGCTGACCTTGAGCCCGGCGCTCGCCGCGATCTTGCTGAAGGGTCATGACGCACCGAAGGATCGCCTGACCCGCTGGATGGATCGCGGCCTGGGCTGGATCTTCCGGCCGTTCAACCGCGTGTTCGAAGCGGGCTCAGAGCGTTATGTCGGCATCGTCGGCAAGCTGACCCGGCGCAGCTCGATCGCGCTGCTGATCTACGGCGGCCTGATCGGCCTGACCGTGCTCGGCTTCCGCCAGGTGCCCGGTGGCTTCGTGCCGCCGCAGGACAAGCAGTACCTAGTGTCGTTTGCGCAGTTGCCGGACGCCGCTTCGCTCGATCGCACCGAGGACGTGATCCGTCGCATGTCGGACATCGCCCTGCAGCAGCCGGGTGTCGAGAGCGCGGTCGCGTTCCCGGGCCTGTCGATCAATGGCTTCACCAACAGCACCAATGCCGGCATCGTCTTCGTCACCTTGAAGCCGTTCGATCAGCGCAAGGAGAAGACGCTGTCCGCCGGTGCCATTGCCGATGACCTCGACAAGAAATTCCACAACATCCAGGACGCCTACATCGCGATCTTCCCGCCACCGCCGGTGCAGGGTCTCGGCACCATCGGCGGCTTCCGCATGCAGATCGAGGATCGCGGTGCGCTCGGCTTCGAGGAACTGCACAAGCAGACCCAGAACCTGATCGCCAAGGCCAAGGCATCCGGCAAGCTCAAGGACGTGTTCTCGAGCTTCCAGGTCGCCGTGCCGCAGATCGATGCCAACGTCGATCGCGAGAAGGCCAAGGCGGAAGGTGTCGATCTCAACGACGTGTTCCAGACCATGCAGGCCTATCTCGGCTCGGTCTATGTCAACGACTTCAACCGCTTCGGCCGCACCTATCAGGTCAATGTCTCGGCCGAGCCCGGCTTCCGCCGCGAAGCCAAGGACATTCCGCAGCTGAAGACCCGCAACGCTGCCGGCGAGATGGTGCCGCTGGGTTCGTTCGTGACCGTCAACCAGGGCGCTGGGCCGGATCGTGTCAGCCACTACAACGGCTATGCGACGGCCGAGATCAACGGTACTGGTGTCGACGGTGTCAGCTCCGGTCAGGCGCAGGCCTTGATGGAAGAACTCGCCGCCGAGAATCTGCCGCGCGGCATGAGCTACGAGTGGACCGAGCTGACCTACCAGAAGATCATTTCAGGCGACACGACCACCTTGGTCTTCAGTCTTTGCGTGCTGCTGGCCTTCCTGGTGCTGGCCGCGCAGTACGAAAGCTGGAGCCTGCCGCTGGTGGTGATCCTGATCGTGCCGATGAGCCTGTTCTCGGCGATCAGCGGCGTCTGGCTGACTGGCGGCGACAACAACATCTTCACGCAGATCGGCTTGATCGTGCTGGTCGGCCTCGCCTGCAAGAACGCGATCCTCATCGTCGAGTTCGCCCGTGAACGGCAGCTCGAAGGCATGGGCGTGGTCGCTGCCGTAAAGGAAGCCGCACGCCTGCGTCTGCGGCCGATCCTGATGACCTCCTTCGCTTTCATCATGGGCGTGGTGCCGCTGATCACATCGACCGGTGCCGGTGCCGAGATGCGCCATGCGATGGGCGTCGCGGTGTTCGCCGGCATGCTCGGCGTGACCTTCTTCGGCCTGTTGCTGACGCCGGTGTTCTACGTGGTGATCGAAGGCTGGCACGAGCGCCGCAAGGCTGCGCGCGCTACCGCCACACCCGCCGTCATCGCCCATCCGATCGAAGCCTGAGCGCCGTGTCTGCATTCGCATCAATGCCCATATCAATGATTGGGAGGTACCTGCAATGAACACTCAATCCTTATCCGCTAGAACGCTGACCGCTGGCCTGCTTGCGACCCTGCTATCGGCCTGCGCTGTCGGCCCCGACTATCACAGGCCGGAACTGGCACCAATCACGGCGTTCCGCAACGCCCCGGTAACGGACGCTGCGGCGCAGAACTTCGAAGCCCGCTGGTGGACGCAGTTCGGTGATCCGACGCTTGATGCGCTGGTGAGCCGTGCGGTCGCCAACAGCCTCGATCTGAAGATGGCCGTGGCGAGAGTCACGGCAGCACGCGCAGCGGTTGGTGATGCGCAGTCCAATCAGTTGCCGACCATCGGTGCCGACGCCAGCTACACCCGCAGCCGCGGCCAGCAGCCCGGCTTCGGCAGCGACCGCATCAGTATCAACCGCTACCAGGCCGGCTTTGACGCCGCCTGGGAGCTCGATCTCGCCGGCGGCATCCGCCGCTCGGTGGAAGCCGCACAGGCGAACTCGCAGGCCAGCGTCGCCAGCCTGCGCGATGCCCAGGTGCGCCTGATCGCCGAAGTGGCGCGCAACTACTTCGAGCTGCGCGGCGCCCAGCTGCGGCTGGAAATCGCATCGCGCGATCTGGCCAGCCAGAGCGAAACCGTGAAGCTGACGCGCGTACGCCGCGAAGTCGGCACTGGGCCCGAGCAGGATGTGGCGAGCGCATCCGCAAGACTGGCGGCGACCGAAGCCCGCATCCCGCTACTGCGTGCGTCCGAGAAGCTGGCCGGCTATCGGCTCGACGTGCTGACCGGCGCGCGGCCTGGAGAATCCGGCGTTGATCTGTCGCCGCAGTTGTTCAAGACGCTATCCAGCCAGTTGGCGATCGGCGCGCCTCAGGATCTGCTCGCCCGTCGCCCGGACGTGCAGCGCGCCGAACGTGAACTGGCTGCGGCCACTGCCGGCATCGGCATCGCCACCGCGGATTTTTATCCGCATATCGAAGTCGGCGGCTTCATCGGCTTCCTGTCCGGCAACAGCGCCGACCTCGGCACCGTGGCCTCGCAGGCGTTCTCGATCGGCCCGAGCATTTCCTGGAACGGCCTGAACTGGAAGCGCGTGCAAGCGCGCCTCGACCAGAGCAAGGCCAGCGCCGACGAAGCGTTTGCGAACTACCAGCAGACCGTGCTGCTCGCGCTCGAAGACATCGAAGGCTCGCTGACCCTGTTCAACACCCAGCGCGAACGCAGCAACCACCTGCTCGAGCAAGCCCAGCAAAGCCGCCGCGCCGCCGACCTCGCCGGCATCCGCTACCGCGAAGGCGCCACCGATTTCCTGGTGCTGCTCGACGCCCAGCGGACTGCCTTGGCCGCCGAAGACGATCTGGCTCAGGCGGAGACGGCGATCAATACCAGCGCCATTGCCGTCTACAAGGCGCTGGGTGGCGGGTGGGAGGCTGGGGTTTGAGTGGGGAAGCAGAGCGCACGCCTAGCGCCAGCTTAAGCCGCGCACCTGCGCAGCGAAACGGGGGTACGTCGGTCTCGAAGCGATAGTTGACAGACCGCTGAGCAACTTTAGATAGCGTCGTACGAGACACAGATGCACTCCTCCAGCGAATAAGGAACTGTGAAACTCTCGAACTTTGCGCCATTGCCCGTTACTTGGACTTGGAGCACATTGTCCGGCTGCTGATCAATCCTTGCATCGCGTCCGTGAAGAACGAATGGGCGCGAACTTCCATTGGAGTTCCGTCCTTTGCCCGCGCTTCTAGGCGAAACCACTCTCCCTCAACCAGCACGTTCAGAGTCGATGATGCGCCAGCCACTGTGATGTGCTTTGGAACTGCGGTTCTACAGCGCTCTTTGAAGTAGCCCGAGATATCGAAGCTTTCCAGGACGGTGATGGAGGACGCCTCAACTATGGCCGGCATCTGGCAAGAGTGCTTTTACGGGATGGGGTTGCAGCCGACCAGAATTGAAGCTGCGACTGAGAGGAGACGTTTCATGGTTTGCTAACGCCGAGCATCAGCCGCGGATTTGCCGCAGCGAAGCGAAGGCAAATACGTCGGCTGGATGCACTTGTTGGGCAGCCGCCAGAGCGAGATCACGCCTCTTTTTCGAATAGCTCATCGAGTGGACCTCTGATGTTGATTGTTTGAACTTGATACGTGAACTGAACCTCGTTTCGGTCGTCGCCCCGATCGAGAGAGAGCACTTGCTCTACCCTCACGATGGCGTAAATATGTTCATGAGGTCCGCGAAAGACCACGACATTCCCCTCTTTTGCTGTAACGGAATATTTTTCCGGTTCGAAGTCCATTGCAGACGGGTCATCAATCTCGTCTAGCGACTCGGCATATCTTGCGAGAGCAATATGTCCCGGACTCGAATACGCATGAATAACCCCGGACGCCGCGTGGAACCATTTGGTGTCAACCATTATTGGAGACGAGCCAATGGAAAATATTGGGGAGCGGATGTAGTCGAATGTTGCTGAGCCGTGTGGATTTCCGTTGGCCCTATATTGATTGAGAAAATCAGCATTAATTTCCCGAAGCTCACCGCGTAGGTTTGCTGGGAAATCGCGTAACGCGATGCCAGCATCTCGTAGCATCTTCCAACCCTCTCTATATATCTTCGGGTTGGGATCATAGAGACCAATGTATACGGTGCCGATACCTTGATCGATTAATCGCTGAGCACAAGGGATCTTGGGCGCATTCCGCCGACTGCACGGCTCTAGGGTCGTATAGACCACAGCACCGCTTAGATCACTTCCCTTCGCAGATTCAATCGCGCACTTCTCTGCATGATTGCCGCTGGCGCACTGCCCGCGGTAGGCAGACGCCACTTCTACGCCGTCCTTGACGATAACTGCCCCTACTGCAGGCGGAGGATCAGCGCGGTCAGACTCCGAAACGGACTGTGCCGCGAGATCAACAGCCTTCCTCATCCACTTGTAATGTTCGTCGGTCCTTTCGTACTTCAGGGTCTATGCATCCAGTTCGCAGCGGCTTCAGCTTCGTGCTTGCTTTCTCCTGCGGCCCAACGCTGGAGTTAAGCGGCGGCGAAGCCGTCCGCCTTGAACGAAATGTTAGCCCGCAACACGACGCACTGCCTCAATGTCTTTTAGGAAGCTGTCCGTGTTGCGAGGCGAAATCATGACTTCTTTTCTCGGACCGTACTCGATACGCAGGCGATCCAGCGAAAGAGCTGGACTCGATAATGGGTTGCGGGTTGGGGTGATACCGGTGATGGAGGCAACAGGCACATGCCATTTGAATGGGCCACTCCTAATGTGCAGTTGATCTGACTCAACGCGGTAGCTGGTGCCAAACAGCACCCACAACGGTAGGCCCACACCCAGGGCGACGACAGCGACAGCAACCCACCATTGCCCGCCAGCAGATACAGCGGTTTTCCCAGCGAATAGCGAAATTGCTATTGAAACGGCGAGGATGGCAGCAAGCCAAGCGTCAATCTTCGATTTATATACTGTCGCCATGAACATTCTTTTTGCGGGCTAACGCCGAGCTTCAGCCGCGGATTTGCCGTAGCGAAGCGAAGTCAAATACGTCGGCTGGAAGCACTTGTTGGGCCTGCTCACGGTCTGTGCGGAACGTAGCGACAGCAAGAGCTCAACTCTTGCTCCGCTACTGGCTGTTGAACGGCGCGAGCCACCGAGCCTGCCGTGTAGTGGGTGCCGTTCGGCGTGAAGCTGCCGCTTATTTTTATGTATATCGGCACACTCGGCTCGACGACGAGAGGAAATGCTAAATCTGGCCACCCCGTGTCCCATGACCAGTCAATTTTAAATTCATGACTGCCTGGAGCTAGCGTAACGAACGTGTAGGACTTCTCTGGAGGATCAAAGATTGCCTTTCCGTCAATGGTGACAGTGGGAGTACGCAACGTCGGATACGCCCCGATCCGATAGATATACACGTTCGCGTTTGGTGACGGTGGATTAGCCGCTCGAGAATAGGAAGGAGCTCCACTTGGCACGGTTGCGCAAGCAGTGAGTGACAGTGCCAACGACAGCGCAAGGAAACGATTCTTCATGCTTTTTCCCCTAGTGGCCCAACGCCTAGGTTAAGCCGCGGATCCGCCGGAGGCGGGCCCGTCGGCTTGAACCGATTGTTGGAAGACATTGCTGCCCACTGAGCACTGCGCGTCGTACCAGGCAACAAACGCGCACGATGCCGACTGAAACGCTGCCATAGAACACCGTGCAGAACCCAGTACGCCATCCGGATCTTGAAAAAAGATCCGAACCTCGCCCTGCGGCTCCGCCGCTATGAACGTCTTGAAACCATCAAACTGTTCACCTGCGTTCGTTAAAAAGTCAAAGCGCGCGTAGCGGTCAGCATCTTTGCGCACCGCGATGTCTGATTGACCAACGTCTATGTACAAGGCTCGATCAATGATGGCAAATATCTCTGTAGCGGAAAGCTCTGCAAAGCTAGCGTCCCACAACGTGCTGAGGGACGAATGTAGCGCTCTGAATGTTTCTGCGCCCCCCCCAAGACCACAGTGTTCCTCTGAGAGCTTTCCGATGATGGTGCTCGAGAAGTGAATGGCCATGCGACCAAAGCCGACTAAGCCGGGCTGAGCCGGCTCGTGGTATGCCTCAATGGCGAACTCATCCGGATTTCCAAACGTCATGACTATGTCGTCCAACGCCTAAGTTAAGCCGCAGACTTGCCGCGCGCTGCCGCT
>NZ_CAISIQ010000048.1 GCF_903885465.1 uncultured Nevskia sp. | reverse complement strand
CGCGCCCCAGGTGTTCGGCGTTGACAGAACCTGCAGCTCGCCGGTCTGAAGGTCGATGAAGGTGTTGGTCGTGCTCAGTGCGGCCAGCGGCTGCCGCGAGGCATCGAAATCGGTACTGCTCTGTGGCGAGACCATGTGCTGGTCGCTGGCCAGCAGCTTCAGATTGACCTGCGACAGCTTCCAGCTCAGCGTGCCGTAGCTGAGCCGCTGCCGCGCTTTCGTCGACGCCGGGTAATCGCTTTCGCCGACGTAGTCATCGGCCTGCGCGCGGATGCCGAGTAGCGCGCCGAGGGGGCTCGGGTCGAGGTTCTTGAACAGGTTCAGACGCAGACCCTGCTGGCTCGACAGATAGTGGGTCAGGCTCAGCGACAGCTTGTTGGTGGGATGAAAATTGACCTTGAAACGGGCCGCTTCGAGGCGATCGGGCTGGGTGTCGTAGAACAGGTCGCTATAGAACGCATCCTTGCGCGAGGTCTCCCCCGAGACGCCCACCGACAACCAGTCGGTGATCGGTCCGGACGCACTGAGGTTGGCGGCGCGACTATCGAAGTTGCCGAGGGTGCCGGCGAACGAGGCCTTGAACGTCCGGCCTGGTTCTTCGGTGGTCACGCTGATCGCGCCGCCGGCGGCATTGCGACCGAACAGCGTGCCTTGCGGGCCTTTCAGCACTTCGACACTTTTGACGTTGACCAGCGAGTTGAATGCCGATTCGCCGTTGGGCGTGTAGATGCCGTCGATGTAGGTGGCGATGCTGGGATCGGCGGAGGCAACGAAGTTGTCGGTGCCGATGCCGCGGATGAACACGATCGGGAAGCCGGCGACACTGGTGAACTGCAGGCTCGGCACCACCAGCCCCAGTTGCTGCGTTGTCTCGATGCCGCGCGCGCCGAGTTCTTCGCCGCTGAACGCCTGGATCGAGATCGGTACTTCCTGAAGGTTTTCCTCGCGCTTCTGCGCGGTCACTACCACCGCTTTCAACGTGCGAGCGCGTGGCGCATCCGGAAAAACGGTGGGCCGGGTGGCGACCGGGAAAGTCGAAAGCTCGCCGGCAGTCGGTTCGGCCGATTCGCTTGCCTCTTCGGTGTCTGCCGCTGGCGCCGTGGAAGCGCTGTCGATGGCGGTGATCGGCGCGTCCTGATCGCCGGCCTGGCAGGGCGACGTGGTCCAAAGCAGGCTGCTCGCCAGGACAGCGGAACGGTATCGGGCTCGGCTCATCGCGTCCTCTGCAGCATTGATGGTGGATCGGTCCGGAAACAACGGCGACCGGATGGCAGCAAAGGGCTCTGGGTCCCGCGATCAGCCGGCAAGCGTGCAACGACTGCGGATTTGTCTAGACCGGCGCGGCTGAAGGCACCGCTGCCGGCACCGGCATACGCGTCACTCTCAGCCACCACTCGGCAGCGGCCAGGGCGATCAGTGCGGCGAGGATGGTGGAGGTCATGAACGCGTCGGGACCGGGCATGCCAAGCAGTACCATCGGCGGGAACAAGAACCGCTGGACGACCACCTGCAGCGAAAATCCGTAAGCGCGGATCATCCATTCGCGATGAGCGGCGAAACGGCGCCTCCGAACCTGCGCCACGGCCGTAAGCAGCATCAGCAGAAAGCTGCCGACGAGCATGACGGTCAGCAAGGTTTCGGGTCCGCCGGCGAATGGCTGCTGCAGGCCAATGATCAGCGCAGTGACCGACAGGATCATGGCCAGGGTGATGAATGCCGTACCGATGGCGCGATGTACGGAAGGCCGGCGCCGACGCAGCCCGGCATCGAACTGCAGCATCCCCAGCGCCAGCATCAAGGCGCCGAACACCCGGTGCGCGGCCTCTGTGAGCGGAATCTCCTGGCCAAATCGGACTGCCTGCTGGGCGTAATCACCCGTCATCAGGGCGGTCAGCTGCATCGCGAGGTCGGTCGGCATCGCGTAACGGAACAGGATGCTTTCGCAGGCCATGAATCCCACCATCGCCCATAACACCGTTCGCCCACGTTTCGCGGTGCGTTCGAGGTTCATCGTTGTCCTCTCCTGATCCCCGAATTCGGGCCTGCGGTGCGGCTGCTCGTTGGCTTTGGGGTCAGCAAGCGATCGACTGTCTGATGGTGCGGCAGCTGACGCTGCAGTCACGACCGTTCACCGAATCGCTAGACTCTTTCCTGTTGCCAATCCTCAATGTTGACGATGTTAAGATTAAAACTCTGATCTTAACGGTGTCAAGTTGCCGAGCTCAAAAAAACTGATGGTCAAGAAAATTCCGACGCGCAAGCCGGCCGCGCGCTACCACCACGGCGATCTGCGCGCTGCGCTGGTTCGGGCCGGGCTGGAGTTGCTTCGGAAAGAAGGTTTCGAAGCCTTGAGCCTGCGTGCTGTTGCCCGGCGCGCCGGTGTTTCACAGACCGCGCCGTACAGTCATTTCACGGACAAGAACGCCTTGCTGGCGGCGATTGCCGCGGAAGGTTTGCGGACGCTCGGCAGCCGTCAGCGTGCTTGCGCCGCGCTGTCCGATGTGCCGACCGAGCAGATGCTGGCCTTGGCCCGCACCGATGTCGGTATGGCCTGCGACGAGCCAGCCCTGTTCCAGTTGATGCTGGGTCCCGGCGCTCCTGAGAAATATCAGTCGCCAGAAGTGGATGAAGCGCATCGGGAGGGCTTCCTACACTTGCGTAGTGTGGTTGCCGCAGTCGCCGGAACCGGGATTGATGCTCCGGAAACTTGGGTCGCGATGATGGCGGCCTGGTCGATGGTCCATGGCATGGCCCAGTTGCTTACCGACGGCAAGATTTCTCCAGCGATGGTCGGTCTGCAGGACAGGGATCAGTTGGTGACCTTGATCATCAAGGCGGTAGCGGGGCCGGGATAGGGCGCTTTCGTTGCGGCCCCAGTCGGCGCCAGTCGGCCTCAGTCGACTTTCGCCTGCAGGCGGATATGGCCGACGAGATCGAAATCGGTGATCAGCGTGCGCGGCGTCGCGGCATTCAGCATCAGTGGCAGGCTCGCGGTTTCCAGCAAACAGCGAACGTTCGGCGCCACCGCAATCACATGGGCGCCGGGTGGCAGATACAGCGCCATCAGACCACCTGGCCCGAACTGGCCGGCGAATTCGCCATCGACAAACGCGCGCACGAAGGCCTCACGGCAGACGTAGTCATTGGCGCGGGCAATTGAAAGCGTTGCGGCGCCGGGAAACGGAGTGGCAAAGCGAGGCTGCGGTTCAACGATCGGCGGCGCACCGCTTGCGCAAGCGACCGTGACGGCCGCCAATGTACTTGCACAGATCAATCGGCTTCGGTGGATCAAAGGTGTATTCCCGGTTGTGTAACGAGCGCGTGGCACAGCTTCGTCGGACTCAGGCGAACGCGCAAACGAGCGTCGATGTCAGTTGTCGCTGATCGTCGGAGCTCGTTGGCTCGGCATCGACCTGTTGACAGCGGCAAGGGTGCCGTGAGTTCATATAAAACAGTCCAGACTGTATGTAACTTGGATTACCCTTCTGGACCGCCCCTGAACCTGTCCATGCCGCTGCTGAGCCGGAGCCGTCGATGATTCCTCGTACCCTGTTTTCCGCCGAACACGAAGATTTCCGCAATAGCGTGCGTCGCTTCTATGCCGAAGAAATCGTGCCGCATCGCGAGGAATGGGATGCGCAGCAGCACATCGATCGCAAGGCCTGGAACCGGGCTGGCGAGCTGGGCTTCCTGTGCACGGCGATTCCGGAAGAGTTCGGCGGCGCCGGCGGCGATCGCCTGTACAGCGTGATCCTGATGGAAGAGCAGTCCTACGCGGGCGATGCCGGCACCGGTTACTCGCTGCATTCGGACATCGTCGCCCACTACGTCAACAACTTCGGCAGCAAGGAGCAGAAGCTCGAATGGCTGCCGAAGATGGCTTCCGGGGAAGTGGTCACCGCGATCGCGATGACCGAGCCGGGCACCGGTTCCGATCTGCAGGGCGTCAAGACCACGGCGGTGTCCGATGGCGATGACTACATCATCAACGGCTCGAAGATCTTCATCACCAACGGCTATCTGTGCGACATGGCGATCGTCGTCGCCAAGACCGGCAACAGCGGCGAAGGCTCGAAGGACATCTCGCTGATCATGGTCGAGGCCACGCGTGAAGGCTTCACCAAGGGCAAGCCGCTGAAGAAGATCGGCATGCATGCGCAGGACACCTGCGAGCTGTTCTTCAAGGACGTGCGGGTGCCGAAGAAGAACCTGCTAGGCCGCGAAGGCATGGGCTTCGTGATGCTGATGCAGGAGCTAGCCTGGGAACGGCTGATGATCGCCATCACCTCGATCGCGGGAGCAGAGGCGGCGCTCAAGCACACGCTGGAATACACCCGCAATCGCAAGGTGTTCGGCAAGACCGTGGCCAGCTTCCAGAACACCCGTTTCAAGCTCGCCGAGATGAAGGCCGAGCTGGCGATCGGCCGCGTCTATGTCGACCGTTGCATCGAACTGGTGCTGAACAAGAAGCTCGGTGTCGACGACGCGGCAACCGCGAAGTACTGGTGCTCGGACCTGATGGGCAAGGTCATCGACCAGTGCCTGCAGCTGCACGGCGGCTACGGTTACATGCTCGAGTATCCGATCGCCCGCGCCTGGATCGATGCCCGCGCGCAGCGCATCTACGGCGGCACCAACGAGATCATGAAGGAACTGATCGCGCGCACGCTGTAACGATCAAGCTCGGCCGAGCCGAGGCGATGAGCGAAGTCGGCCGCTGGTGGGAGTCGCTGCCGCACGACTACTATCGGCTGACCGAAGCGACCGAGATCGACCTCGAGCACCGCCTGAAAGTGCGCGGCTCGGCCGGGCTCGATCGCCTGCTGCGCACCGGCCTCGGCACTCTGGTATCGGCAGCGATGGTGCCGGGGCTGGCGCGCAGTTCCGGTGTCGCACAGCAACGCGAGGCGCTGCGCTGGTATCAGCCCTATGCCGATCGCGATGACCGCGACGCGATCTTCGCGCGCCCGTCCGAGCCGGTGACGATCGAGGAAGCCCCGGCCGGCCGCTTCGGCTGGCGGCCGTCAGGCATTCCGGTGCGGCATCTGGCCTTCGACAGTCCGTTCCAGACGCTGAATCCGGCTCTGCAAGCTTCTTACACGCAATCCGGCCGCAATCGCCGAGCGCGGGCGCTGCACCTCTACCACCCGAATGGTCCACGCAAGACGCTGATCTGGCTGCACGGCTACACGCTCGACAGCTACCGCATCAACGGCACCGCGTTCGCGCTTCCGTGGCTATGGCGCAAGGGCTACGACATCCTGATGGTGACCTTGCCGTTTCACGGCGAGCGTGCCGAACGCTGGCAT
The DNA here is from genome assembly GCF_903885465.1 of uncultured Nevskia sp. Classification (GTDB taxonomy): domain Bacteria; phylum Pseudomonadota; class Gammaproteobacteria; order Nevskiales; family Nevskiaceae; genus Nevskia. The sequence continues at coordinate 14,666 of NZ_CAISIQ010000048.1, read as the reverse complement.
CCATTCAGCGGCTACGGCTATTTCGCTGGCGGCATGGCGCACGCCAACGAAGCGATGCTGCAGGCGATCCACGACATCCGCATCTTCATCGATCACCTGCTTGCGTCCGGTGTACCGAGCGTCGGCGTTTCCGGCCTGAGCCTTGGCGGCTATCTGAGCGCGCTGCTGGCCTCGGTCGACCCGCGCATCGCGTTCGCGATTCCGAACTCGCCGCTGGTGGTGCCGATCGACATGGCGCTGCAGTGGCAGCCGATCGGTCCGATCCTGCGTTTTCTGGACCGACGCCATGGCTTCGGCGTCGGCGAGATGCGCCACGGCATGGCGCTGCACAGCCCGCTGAGCTGGCAGCCGCTGATCGATCACGAGCGGCTGCTGATCATCGGCGGTGCCGGTGATCGTTTCACCTCGCCGAGCCTGGTCAATCTGCTGCATCGGCACTGGCGCGGTTCGCAGATGCACTGGTTTCCGGGCAATCATGTAGTGCACTTGCAGCAGGGCAAGTACCTGCGTCTGATGAAGCGGTTCATGGATCGCGCGACAGCGATCTGAGGCAGGAGAACGGCCATGGCCGATATCGAGATCGACGAACACTTGCCGGCTGCACCGCGGCGCGGCGTGCTGCAGCTCAATGGCCGCATCGCCGGCACCATCGCCAACGGCTTCGACTGGCTGTTCCGTCGCGATCGCCTGATCCAGTCCGGCAAGACCTGGTTCACGCTGATCCACGACAGCGAGCTGATGTCGGTGCGCTACTACGGCCCGCCGGACGAGGACAGCATCGAACTGCCCGATGGCAGCCGCCTGCCGGTGGTGCGTCAGCCGTTTGCGGTGCCTTTGGTGCTGGTGCCGCCGCTCGGCGTTACCGCCGACACGTTCGATCTGATGCCGCAGCGTTCGCTGGCCCGCTACATGGCGGCGCGCGGCTTCCGCACCTATCTGATCGACTGGGGCCGACCGACACCGGCGCACGCCTCGCTGGGGCTCGTCGATTACGTCGACACCATGATGGCCACCGCACTGACCGCGATCCGCAAGCATTCCGGCTCCCAGGAGGTTTCGCTGTTCGGCTGGTGCATGGGCGGCCTGCTGAGTTTGATGCACGCCGGCCTGACCCTGGATCCGAAGATCCGCAACTTGGTCACCGTCGCCAGCCCGATCGATCTGCGCGGCGGCGGCGTGGTCGCCGGGCTTGCCGGCGCGCTCGATGCGCCGGCGCGGCTGGTGCGCAAGTACAGCGATTTCCGGCTGATGGGCGTCGATCCCACGCGGCTGACGATTCCCGGCTGGCTGCTTGCGCTCGGCTTCAAGATGACCAGCCCGGTCGCCAGCATCACCACCTACTGGGATCTGCTGACCCGGCTCTGGGATCGCGAATTCGTCGAATCGCATTCGACGACCTCGAACTACCTGAACAAGATGCTGATCTATCCCGGCGGCGTGGTGCGCGACATGGTGTTGCGCATGGCCATCGACAACGAGCTGGCCAAGGGCAGCATTCGCATCGACACGCGCATCGCCGAACTCGGCAAGATCAAGGCCTCCGCACTGATCTTCGCTGGCAACCGCGACAGCATCGTCGCGCCATCGATTGCCCGAAAGATCGTCGACATCTTGCCGACCAGGGACAAGTCCTGGCGTATCGCCACCGGCGGCCACATGGGTGTGGTGCTTGGCAGCAAGGCGCCGCTGGAAGTCTGGGGCCCGGCCGCGGACTGGCTGGCCGAGCGTTCGCAGGCGAAGCCGCCTCGGAAAGCAGCGACGAAGCCGCGCAAGCCGCGCGCGAAATAGCGGCTTCGGCAGCGCACTCAGGGCACAACGAAAAAGCCCCCGCATCCGAAGATGCGGGGGCCTCGATCACGTCCCGGCGATCAGCTGCCGGCGATGATTACGACTTGGTCACGACAGGCTTACGGCGTGATGCAGCCCTTGATGAAGTTGCGCTGGTTCGGGATGCCGGCGAGGAAGCCAAAGCCGGTACCGGTGCCGACGCTGCTCGTCGAGTTCTTCACGGCGCCGTAGAACGGCGCAGCAACGAGGTCAGCGATGTTCGCCGCATCCGCACCGTTGCCCGTGTTGTAGGCGAGCAGGTAGGTGATGGCGACAATCGGGTAGGCCGCGTAGTCACCCTTGGCGTTCAGCGCCGGGGTGGCATAGGCGTTCGGATCGACAACCTTGAGGCAAGCCGGCACCTGGGTGGTTGCGGCAACCAGGGTCGGACGGCCATTGCCGTCGTTCGGGCCGACGACCACGCCTTCGAACAGCGCACCGGTGGCCGGCAGCTTGAACGGCGACTTGAGGCTGAGCGGGCTGTACTCCTTGAACTTCGCGGCCGGCGACACGCCCTTGACGGCGGCGCGATCCGGCTGCTTCTTCAGGGTGGCGAAGGCCACGGAGTTGGCGCCGACCGAGTTCTTCGACAGGCCGTCGGAGAGTTCGGCGTAGCCGATCGCGCCGTCGTTGGCGGCGATCGCATTGGTCGCACCCGGGTTGCCGTTGCCACCGATCGCGCCGGCCGGAGCCGTGCCGCCGGGGAACGCGGCCAGGAAGGTGCCCTGGGTCGAGAAGCCGGCGACTGCGTTCGGCACTGCCGTCGGGCAGACCGCCGACAGATGGTTCGACATCGAGAACGAGGTGCCCGAGCCGTCCGTGCGATAGACGACCTTGATCGCCTTCGACGGGAAGCCGAGCTGGCTCCAGTTGCTGATCGCGCCGGAGAAGATCTGGCAGACCTGCGATTCCGTGAACACGACGATGCGCGACGGCGAGATGTCGTTGTTCTTGAAGGTCACGGCGATCGCTCCAGCGAGCGTCGGGAACTGCACGGCGGCCGTGCGGCTGGTGCCGTAGTTGGTCGTGAACGTCGACAGTTCGCCAGCGCTCAGCGGCTGATCGGTGGCCGCGAAGTGCGGCGCGCGCTGACCGGCCGGAGCCGAAAAGCCAGCCGGAGCGGTCGGGCCGTAGTCACGGCAGATGCCGTCGGCGAAGTTGTTGCCGGTCGAACCGCCGGCGGTGCCGGAGCCGGTCTGGCCGATGAAGGTACGGCGACCCTGGCCGGAGCCGGTGCCGCAGTACGAGGTGTCCGGACGCGAGGTCGTGCCACGGGCTGGCGGCGACAGCTTGTAGGCGCCGAACAGCGAGGTCGATTCGACCGGCACGAAGGTGAAGCCGGGGTTCAGGGCACCGTTCGGGGCGCTGAGACGGGCGGTCGGCGTCACGTCATAGATGTTCGAGCCGTTGTAGGCGGTGGCCGGCAGAGTCGCACCGCCGCCGTACAGCACCGGGCTCGGGGTGGTCGTCTGGGCGAGAGCAGCGGATGACACGAACAACGCGGCGAGCGCGGCAGAACCGGCGGCCTTAATTTTGAAGGACATACCCTTCTCCTGAATGGATGACGAAGCTTTGATTGGCGTGGACAAGAATTGGCGAAGCGGACGAATGAGGCCGGAAATCTGGTCTCAAGCCGCATCAGAGTAGAGATCGATGTTGGCAATTCCTTTACGGAATGAAGACATTTGCCAACTCTTTCGCCGATTGCCTGCCAAGGGATCTTTTGCTTCGAATCCCAACAACATTTCGTCATTTCCGCGCAGGCGGGTTGAGCGCGCAGGGACGCGGCCAACAATCCAGTTCTGAGGCGGAACGCTATTGCCAAAACTGGATGCCCGCCTTCGCGGGCATGACGGATTTATAAGTATCCATTCAACTTAAAAACGCTCCAGCGCCGCAGTAGATTCGATCTGCTTACGGCGTTCGCCGCTTGCGCCGTTCTTCCTCGTCGTTTTCATCACCGCTGCCGCCACCGAAGCCGAGCACTTCGACGGTGATCTGGTTGGCCGCTGTCTGCTGCGGACGGCCGCTGGCTAGGCCGTCGGCACTCTGATTGACCGCTGCGCTGACCGCGGAACCAGCAGCCACTGCGGACACGTTGACGGCACCGGTCGGCACGCCGGTGGAGCCGCCGCCGGTGGAGATGTTGCCGGCGTTGGCCACTGCATTGGCAGCCACGTTCAGCGAGCCGGAGACACGGATACCGGCGTCACCGGCGTCGACGGTGCCGGTCGGTGCCACCAGGTTGGCGGTGCCGCTTGGATCGCCCGGCCGGGTCTGCAGCACGGCGATACCGGCGCCGCTGACCTGCGATTCGGCGTTGACCAGACAGAAGTGGTCGACGTCGCAAAGGAATTCCGGCGGCGGAATCTCGGTGGCCGTGCGGGCACCGCGGCCAGCGTTGATGTCGCCGTTGGAACTCCAGATCAGCACGTCGCCACCTTGCTCGGTGAAGATGCGGCTCTGGGCCAGCAGCACGCTGCGGTCGGTGAAGATGTCGATCGAGCCTTTCTGCAGGGTCAGCAGGCCCTGGTTGTTCGGGCCGATGCTGGCCGAGAACGCGGTCGCAGCGACCAGCGGCGGTGCCGAGACGCTGCCGACCAGCACATTGCCGCCCGGCCCGAGGATCGAGATATCGCCGCCGCGCTGGGTCTGCACGCTGGTACCGCGGAGATCGAAATTGCCGGTGGCGATCGGCGTCAGCGAGCCGTTGAAGCCGCCGGAAAGATCGTTCTGCGTATAGCCGGACTGGCCGGGGAACAGCATCTCCACCGCCGCGAAACCACGGCCGTACTGGCCGGCGTAGAGGCTGTTGCTGGCGGTCTGCGGATCGGTGAGGCCGCGCGGCAGCTTGTTGTAGTCGAGGCCGGTGCGATCGAGGATGTCGAGCAGCACGGTCTGGATCAGCTGGCTGCGCTGCACGTCCGGCAGTGCTTCGAAACGTGCGTATGCCGCTTCCGGCGACAGGTTCTCCGCGGGTGCCGGCTGGCCGTTGCGAACGGCATTGTCGGCATCGATCTGCTGCACGAAGGCGATCAGCTCGGCGCTGTAGCTGCGGGTACCGATCGGATCGGCGATATCGCTGTCGGAATGGCCGACTGCCGGATCGAGATAGGTCGTCGCGAACTTGTCGAGCGCCACGCCGGGCGCGATGCCGAAGCTGACGGAGATGTTCGCGCCAGCGCGGTCGAGATAGGCGTTGTTGACGTTGCCCACCGTGCGCACGCCGGGATAGCGCAGCGTTCCGGGCGGCAGCAGACCCAGGGTCGCGGCGTCGTTGGCCGAGCTCAAAGGACCGATGTCGCGACCGCCCTCGAGCGCCAGCGTGCCGGGGCCGCCGAGCTCGATGAACGGCACCGAGCGGCCCGGCTGCAGCGGCGTGTTGTAGAGATCGCGGCCGGCGCGGATCAGCGTTACATCGGAGGCGTACAGGTTCTGGCCGATGAAGCTCAGATCGACGATGTCGCGCCCGGCCAGGATCAGCGCCGGCTTGTCGACCGAGATCAGCAAGGTGCCGGCGCCGACATCGTTGCCGTTGATGATGTCTCTGCTGGCGCTGTAGATGCGCACCGGCTCGGCGTCCGCCGCGTGCAGCGGCGTTGCGGTATGAAAGCGGAACGCGGCATTGACGTCGTTGCCGATCAGGCTTGGCAGTCGCACCGAGTTGTTGCCATTCAAGGCCGACAAGGGATTCAGGGCGGTCGGCAACAGGCTTGCCGGCGCGTCGATCAAGCCGAAGAATCCGTTTGCCGTGCCGCTCGAGTTGGACAATTGCACGCGACCTTCGGCGATCAGGCTCAGCGTTCCGCCGGCCGATGGATACAGCTCCATGCCGTCACCGGCGCTGACGCTGATGCCGCCGTTCGGCGCGAACAGTTCCAGCTTCGGCACCGTGACGTACTGATAGCCCGCGGACAACGACAAGCCGCTGCCGTAGCCGAACTCGTTCTGGGTGCGGTTGAAGCTGATATCGCCGGCACTGCTGACAATGCTCACCGAGGCATCGGTGGCATAGGCCTCGCCGTCGAAGTTGCTGAACAGATAGCTCGGATTGAAGACGCCGCCGATCGCCACATTGCCGGCTGCGCTGACCTGGAAGCGTCCATCCTGTACGGCCAGAAGCGTGGCGATCGGAGCGCCGGTGCTGTTGCTCAGATCGCTGGCGATAGCCCGGCCGGCGCGCAGACGGCCGCTGCCGTTGCCGACGTAATAGGCGCCGCTGAGCAGATCGCGTCCGGCACTGATCTCGATGTCGCCACCGCCGACCATGCTGCTGCTGCGGTTGGCGCCGCTGCCGTCGATGCGCGTGGTGATCGGCGCCGAGACCGACAGGTCGGCGATGTCGCGCTCGGCACTCACCGTGATGTCGCCGCCAGCGCTGAGCAGCCCTTGAGCGAAGTTGCTGTAGTTCAGCGACGAGCCGGCGGCCGGGGCGGTGCAGATGCCGGTGAAGATGCAGTCGCGCTGCAGCCACGGCCACCAGTACTGGCTCAGGTTGTTGCGGAAATTGCCGCTGCGCTCTTCGTCGTCACCCACCTGCTGGATGCCGCGGATGTCGCGTCCGGCATTGATCGTGATGTCACCGGCGGCTTCCGGGCGGGTCGTCGAGTTGACCAGCACCGCCGGGAAGCCGCTGCCGCGCGTGTAGGCCACGGCGCTGGATGGTGTCGCGGTGTCGTCCAGCGAACGCCGGCCGGCGGTGTAGATGACACCGGGTGCCGTGGTGTCGCGGATCGCGACATCGAGTGCGGTGCCGATGTCGATGCTGCCGGTGCCGGTACGGATCATCGTGCCTTCGACGACGTTGGCGAAGCCTGAGATATCGCCGCGTCGGTTACGGATCGGCACGAAGCCACTGACGTGGAAATCGAGGCTCAAGGAGCCGGCTTCCTGGCTGGCGCCCGTCCGCGGATCAAGGTTGCCGATACCCGCTGCCGCGCGTTCCGCTGTGCCCGCCACCCGCAGCGGATCGACGCTGCCGACATCGGCACCGGCGACCAGGCGATAGCTGCTCGAATCGGCGAAATAGCGGCTGCCATCGGCGGCAGTCTGCACGCCGAATAGAGCGGCCGCCGACATCGGCAGCGGATTGCCGAAGGTCGAGTCCGGCGAGGCCGAGTTGTCTGGCCCCGAGCCGTCGATATCGACCGGATTGTTGTACTGGAAGAAGCCGTCGCTGAGGCTGGCGTAGACATCGAGATCGCCGGCCGCGCGCAGGGTCAGTGCCGGTGCGACCTGGCCTTTGTAGCGATAGGCGAGGTTCAGCTTGTTGTTGCTATCGACCGTGCCGGCCGCGAGGTTCCAGTTGCTGGCGATCTGGATGTCGCCACCGTTGACCGCCGCGTTCGGGTTGACCAGCTCGATGCCCGGCCGCACTACGACGTTACTCAGTCCGGCAAAGCGCGGCTCGAAACTGAAGCCCGGCGCCTGCACGTAGCCCTGCAAGGTGTCGACATAGAAGCCGCTGTGATCGGTGTTGCGCGGCTGGGTCGCGAACAGGAAGGCGCCGGTCGGGCTGTAGTCACCGGCGGCATCGATGATGCCGTCGAAGTGGCGCGTGCCGGTGCCAGCGTCCGTGGTGCTCCAGGTCGCATAGGCTTCCAGCGAGATGTCGCGGGCACCGAGGATCTGCGCTGCCGGCAGCGGGCTGATGCCGACGTCGCCGTCGGACAGCAGCGGCGCGCGCAGGCTCAAAGTTCCGTTGGACAAGCCGCCGGACGTTCCGCCGCGCAGATCGATCAGCGCGCCGCTGCCGATCGTGATCGTCCCGGAGCTTGCGGCGCTGACGTTCTGGTAGCCGTAGGCCGCGTTCAAGGAGCCGTCGCCGCTGCCGGAAGTGCCGATCGCGACCGTGCCGCCGCGCTTGTCGCTGCGGCTGCCGGTGGCGATCAGGCGGCCTTCGACATCAACGCCGCTGCGGCCAAAGAGCCGGATGTCGCCGCCCTTGTCGCCGGAGGCGTCGATGGTGCCGGCGATGCGGACGTTGCCGTTATTGCTGTCGGCACTTCCGCTGCCGCCGTCGGCAGTCAGCGAAACGCTGGCCGCGCGCAGCGTGCTGCCGGCGCCGAGTTCGAGATTGCCGCTGCGGCTGCGCACCGCGATCGCGCGATCGACGCCGCTGTTGGCGAGGCCCGCCGCCAGCGCATCGAGCGCCACGGCACTGCCGCTGTCGAGCGAGAAGCTGCCGCCGAGGAAGCCGGCGCTGGCGTTGCCGCGCAAGCTACCGTCGAGTTGCACCGTGCCGGCAGCGCTGATGTTCAGCGCGCCAGCATCGCCACCGCGATTGCGGCCATCGTCGGCAGCGCCGAAATCGAGCTGCGCGCCGCTCGCGACCTGCACGCCGCCGGTGTCGGCACTCAGGCTCAAGCTGCCAGCCTGGGCGTAGGTGGTGACGTCGATGATGGTCTTGGTCGCGCCGCGCACCGACAGGCGCGCGTTGCTGCCGAGCAACAGATCGCCGCTGGTGGCCTGGACTGCGAGCTTGCCGCCGAGCGCCTGCAGCGCGGTATCGATGCTCACCGTGCCGCCGACCAGGCCGCCCGAGCCACCGACTGGTGCCGCCGTCAGCGCCGTGGCGCCGGCGATGCCGACCAGGTTCAATGCGCCCGCTGTTGCCAGACGATTGTCGGCACCGGTTTCAGCGATCAGCAGCGGCGTTGCCAGATTCACCGGCGCGTTGCCGAAGTCGAAGTTGCCAACGCCCTGCAAGCGCACGCCCTTGTTCGCCGTGGCATCGACCGAGGCAAAGCCGGACAGCGATTTGCTGCCCGCGCCAAAGATGATTTCGTCAGCATTCAGCTTCAACAGGCCCGAGCCGGAAACAGCGGCGGGCACGGTGGCGCCGAGATCATTCGAGAAGCTCAAGCTTGTCGCCTTCAGTGCGACCGTGCCGCCATCGCTGCTGAAGCTACCGGCGCTCAGGGCCAGGCCGCCGTCGAGCGCGGCGCTGACATTGCCGAGGAAGTTGATCGCGCCGCGGCTGCGCAAGGTGACCTGCTGCGAGTCCGCGAACTGGGCCAGGGTGCCGCTGCCGACGACGAAGCCGCCATCGGTTTCCGGCAGCAGCGCGCCATCACCGAGGAAGCTGACGACGCGGGCGTTGGCATCGATCGCCGCGGCGCTGAAGCGCGCATCGGCGTCGACCTCGGTGCGGCCCGAGGAATCCAGGGTCACCGAACCGGTGGCGGTCTTTCCGGCCGTTGCGAGATCGGCCGACAGGCTGGCGCCTGCACCGATGCTCAAGCTGCCGACCGGTACCCGGCCCACGTTGCTGCGCGTGACGGTCACGGCACCCGCATTCGACAGTCGAAGCAACGCGCCATCGCCGCTGACGGCTGGCAGAGCGCCATCGGCGGCCGAGCCGATCAGCAGGCCGACAGCGGACGCGGCCGGCAGCGTGCCGCTGGCGCGCAGCGTGGCGCCGTCGGCGACGACGATGCCGGCATTCGTGGTGTCGGCGCTTCCGGCACCGGCGACGACGATGATTTCCGGCGCGCTCAGCGCTTCGCTGCCGTTGTCGATGATCACACTGTCGGCAAGCACGGCGATGCGGTCGCCTTCGTCGGTGCGGCTGCGGCTGCCGCCGATCAGCAGGCTCGAGGCGCCGAGCGCGCTCAGATCACCGGCGACCAGCTGCACATAGCCTTCGAGCGCCACGCCACCGGTGGCGCTGACCTGCAGACGCTGCGAGGCGATGTCGACCAGGCCGCCAGCGCCGCTGACGCCATCGGCACCGATGCCGGCGGCGGTGTTCAGGGTCGCGCCGAGGCTCAGCGTCTGCGTGGCCGCCAGCACCAGCTGGCCGGCATCGACCGGCCGGCGCGGTGTCGCCTGGCCATTGCGCGCGGCGGCGTCGGTGAAGAACTTGTTGGCGCTGGTGAAACTGTATTCGGAGTACTGCCGCCAGGTGTCCTGGCTCTGCACGAAGAACGCCGTGCTGCGGCTGTCCTGGGCGCCGCTGTACTGGTCGACATAGCGTCCGGCGACCAGCAGGGTGCCATCGGCCAGGCGGCTGTTCTCGGTGGCCAGGCTGTCCAGCGCACGCGTGTCCTGAACGACGCGGAAAGCGCCCGGCACGGCTGCGTACTGGCCCGGCAGCAGGGTGTAGATGCCGGCGGCGAGGCCGTCGATGCCGCTGAGATAGACCTGCTGGCCGATCAGCGGATTGCCGGCGACCAGCGCCGGGTCGTAGGCCGCAGCACCCTGATAGCCGGGGATGATCGCGTAGATCGCCCGGCCGTCGGCGTACAGCGGCACGGCTTGCGCGGTGCCGCTGGCGTAGCTGGTGTTGGTCCGCGACAGCACATCGCGCGAGCCGCCGGTGCCGGCCACGAATTCCGCCGCCTGCAGATCGCCACCACCGGCGAGATTGACGGTGGCGCCGCTGTCCAGGGTCACTGCCGCCGCGCTGATCGCCAGGCGCTTTTCCGGCGGGGCCGACAGGATCGGTGCGACCAGCTGGCCGGCAAAGTCGGTATTGGCGGCGGCGTTGTAGCTGTAGTTCAGACCATCGACGGTGCGGCCGTAAGGCACGATCAGACCGTCCAGCGATACCGAGGTGATGCTGCCGCTAGCCAGACGCACCGAGCGGGTCGCAACCAGCGGCACCTGCGCGGTGATCGGGTCGCCCTTGCTGTTGCTGGCCGGGAAGCTGAATAGCGCCAGCGCAGCCGGATCGAAGGGATCGGCAACGCCAAGCTGGATCTGGCCGCCGGGCGCGCGCAGGGTGCCGGACTGCTCGATGAGCGTGGCATTGACCAGCAGGCTGCCGCCGGCGGACAGCGGCGTCGCCACGGTTCTGGAAGCCTCGTTGCCGAGGAAACGGACCGTGGTGTCGGCGCGACCGGTCGAGATGCCGTCGACGAAACCTTCGGCACCGACGGCGCTGATGATGAAGCTGTTGCCGGTCGCCGGATAAAGCTGGGCGGCCTGGAAGCTAAGATTGCCGGCCGTGAACAGCGCACCGGGCACCGCGGTCGCGGCACCGGGGTTGGCGATGACGTTGCGGTAGAAATCGAACTGCGCCGGCGTCAGCAGGCGGATGTCGCCGCTGGCGTTGAAGCTGGTCTCGCCGAAGCCGCGCAGATTGAATTGGCCACCGAGATCGATGTTCGCGGCGTTGACGGTCAGCTGTACGCCAGGCGCGGGCGCCGGCAGCGCCGTCGTATTGCCGTAGTCGCCAGTGTTCGCGTAGCCGTGCAGCGCCACATAGGGCGCGTTCAGACTCACCGACGAAAGGCCGTCGGCACCGCTCTGGCCGACGAAGTTCGAGGCGTTGGCGATGATCGACCGACCCAGGTTCAGGCTCAGGTTGTTGGCGAAGACGATGCTGCGCGGTGTGCTGACATTGTTCAGGCTCGGGTCGACGCCGAGCAGCAGCGCGTCGATGCCCGAACCATCAAGCCGGTCGACGCCGAAATAGAGCACGCCGGACGGTGCCAGAAGATCGGCTTCGACGGTCATGCCCGGCGTCAGCGCGCCTGCCGGCATCGCGATCGGCTTCTCGCGTAGCACCAGTCGGTTTGCCCCGGCATAGGCCACGCCGCCGGGAACCGGCGGATTGGTGACTGCCGTCGAGGGCAGCAGTGTCGCAAGGCTCAAGCTGCCTCCGCGTGCGCCGCTGCCACCCGCCTGAGCGAGCAGCTTGCCATCGAAGTACAGCCCGGCACCGGCGCCGATGCGGATGCTGCCGGCATCGCTGGCGACGGTGGTCGCGAGGTAGCCGTTGCCGCTGGCATCGGAGCGCAGATCGAGCACGGCAGCAGTGCCGGAGACGTCGATGCGGGCACCGCGCGCACCGCCCGCACCGTCAGCCTGGCCGTCCGCGCCGAGCGCGATGACGTAGCCGGTGTCGTTGCTCAGGGTGACGCTGCCGCCGGCCAGCACGCTGCCGGTGCGTGGCGTCGTCGGGCTGCCGTCTGCGCCCTCGATCGGCTGCTGGAACGGATCGAGCAAGGTCGCGCCGGAAGCATCGAGCAGGCTGCTGGCGCCGAGGAATACCGATTTGCTGCCGTCGACGTAAGGGAAATCGATGCGGCCCGGCACCTGGGCGTAGCCACCACGCGCGGTGTCCGCCGTCAGGGTGATCGCGCCGCCGTGGGCGACGATGCTGCCGAGCACGGTGACCTGACGGTTCGAGCCCAGGGTCACGGTGGCGCGCGCGTCGGCCAGGATCGCCGCATCGCGGTCGAGCAGCACGGTGCCGGTGACGCCGGCTGCCGAGTAGTCGGGCAGGGCACCGCCCGAGCCGCGCCAGTTCAGATAATCGCCGGCGTACAGCTCGAAGTTGGTTGCCTGGCGATGGAAATCATCGAGCGCGCCGATGCGGGTGTAGGCCGGATCGTAGAGATCGATGCCGGTCTGCGCGGCCAGCAGTGCTGCTTCGTCCGGAATGAAGTTGAACTGCTGCGGCTTGAGCACCGTGCCGGCGGTGATCGTCGCGTCGTACTCGGCGATCAGCCGGTAGCTGCCGAAGCCCTGGCCGGTGAAGAAGTCGGCAGGCAGCACGGTGTCCCAGGCATTCGCTGGCGCTTCGCTTTCGCCGATGCGGAAGCCGAGCGCCCGCAGACTTAGAGTGCCGCCACCGGAAAAACCATAGGCCAGCAGTTCGCCGCCGAAGACGATGCGGCCTGAGGTCGGCTGGCTGGTGGGCAAGCCGATGAGCGCGGTCGGGTCGAACTGGCTGCCGCCGGACAGCTGATAGGTTTCCAGCGCGATGCTGCCGCCTCGACCGAGCACGATGCCCCGGCTCTTGGCCAGATTGCCATTGGGCAGCACTCTGCCGCCGCTGGAGACATCGAGCAGGCTGCCACTGCCGAGCAGAATCGAGCCGGTGTTGTCGACGGTGCAGGTGTTGTCCGGACAGCCGGCAGTGCCGCCATCCAGGGGCAGCGAGGACTGCAGGGTGCCGAGGCTGATGCTGCCGCCGTTGACGAAGGCGCCGCCGGCGATGGCGTCTTCATTCTTCAGGGCGTCGTTGATCCACTGGCCACGGGTCGACAGCTGCACGCCGTTGCCGACCACGACATCGCCGCTGATCGGCGTCACAGCCGTGCCCTCCGGACGCAGGGTGGTGCCGGCGACATCGGTGTTGCCGGTTGCGGTGACATTGATGCTGCCGGCAGTGGCCGTGAGGTCAGCCAGCACCGTGACCCGCGAACCGGTCAGGCTGATGCTGCCACCGGGCTGCACGCGCAGCGCATCGGCCACCACGATCTCGCCGCCGAAGTTGGTGCCGGACGGGGTATCGGCGGCGATGTTGATGCTGCTGAAACCGGCTGCCGCAAGCTCGGCGGCGGGAATCGCGATCCAGTTCTGCAGATTGCCGGTATCGCTGGCGGCGGAGGTCGAGACCGGCAGCGCTGTCGTTGCACCGAAGCCGGGGACCAGCGTTTCGAGATCGGGCAGCGTGTTGGTGATCACGTAGCTGCGACCGGATGCGGCGACATCGACCAGTGCGTTGCCGGCGCCGGCACCCGCGTTGAAGCGGCCACCGCTCGGCATCCGGGCATCGGCGACCTGATGGCGACCGGCGTAGGCCTGCGCCGAGATGTCGCCATCGAGCACCGCGGCGTGGCTGGCAAACACGTTCAGGGTGCCGGCGTTGCCGCCCTTGAGGTAGTCGCTCTCGTAGCGGGCGCCGACGCTGGCGATCAGCGGGTTGGTATAGGTGTTGGTGACGTTCCAGCGCGGATGCTCGTCGTCGAAACGGCCGGCGATGCCGATGTACTGGAGGCTTGGATCGGCATCGGCGATGTCGATCACCGCGCCGTTGGCGGCGAGCAGTCGGGTGGTCTCGATGATGCCGCCGAGATAGTGCAGGTAGCCGCCGTCGAGGTTCTGCGAGGAACCGGCGCGGGTCACCACTTCGGCGCCCGCGAGGGTCAGCGTGCCGCCGTTCTGCAGCAGTTCCGAAATGCCGCGTGGCCGGGCATCGACGAAGCCGCCGACATTGGCGACCGGCGTGCCGACATAGCTGGTGCCGTCGTCGCGAGTGCCGGTGACCCGGCTGTCGACGGTGATCGGCGCACCGAACAGCACACCGAGGCGCTGCAGCGGCGAATCGGCCAGTTCGTTGAGGCCCAGGCGATTGATGCTGATCAGGTTGGCCGCCATCGCCAGCTGCACATCGGCAAGGCCGGAGACATCGATGATCGAACCGTCTTCGAGATAGACACGGCCGGGCATCGGCAGCGTGCCGTCGCTGATTGCGCCGACCAGTGCAGCCAGTTGCACGTTCTGACCCGGCGCTTCGATCAGCGCGCCGCGGTCCAGGGTGATCGCGCCGCCGCGCAGGCTGGCGGTGCCGACCTGGAACACCCGATCGGCGGCGGCGCTGGAGGTGGTGGTTTCGCCGTTGGCGTCGGGCAGCAGCGCGGTCACCGAAGTGCCGGATAGTCTCAACGTGCCGCTGCGCGAGATTTCGGAGTCGAGCTCTTGCTGATCCAGCGCGCTCAGATTCAGGCTGCCGGCGCGGGTGACGCTGGTCGTTGCGATCAGCACGCCCTGCTGGTCGATGTCGTGAGCCAGCAGGCTCAGATCGCCGCGCCGGGACTGGATCAGGCCGCTGTTGACGAGCTTGCCGATCAAAGCGGGTGTCGCGCTTCCATCGATGGCCTGGCCGGTCAGCACCGGGTTCAGCAGCAGCGCGCCGGTATTGCTGTTGCGCAGGCCGACGCCGACGCCGGCGGCGACGATCGCCTGGCCTTCGACGGCGCTGATGGTGCCGGCATTGCTGACGTTCGGCGCGGCGATCAGCGAGTAGCCGAGGGCATTGGTGGCGATGCTGGCGCCGGCCTCGATGGTGATGTCACCCGGCAGGATGCCGGCCTGCACGGTCT
>NZ_CAISIQ010000047.1 GCF_903885465.1 uncultured Nevskia sp. | reverse complement strand
ATCACTTCGATTGCCCACGTCATCCAGCTGGCGGTGGCGCCAGTGTTCCTGCTGGCCGGTGTTGCCGCCTTCACCGGCGTGATCTCGAACCGGCTCGGGCGCATCGTCGATCGGGCACGGCATCTGGAAGCGCAGGTGCGCGGTGCTTCGATCGTGCGGGCCGACGGGATCCGTGCGGCGCTGAAGAATCTGGCCAAGCGCGCCCGGCTGGCGAACCGGGCAATGACCTTGTGCGTGTCCTGTGCAGTGATGATCTGCAGCGACATCGTCGTGCTGTTCATCAGCACCCTGACCGGCGTCGGGCTCAGTGGCGTGGTGGCGACGGTGTTCGTGTTCGCGATGCTGCTGCTGATCGCCGGGCTGCTGCACTTCCTGCGCGAGGTCTATCTGGCCACGCGCTTCCTGCGCATCGGCGGGCCGGATAGCCAAGCCGATGCACAGGCGATTGAAACGCCGCCGCCTCCGCCGCCTGCCTGAGCAGAACAGCGGTTCGGCGATCCAAACTCAGAGGTCGCGCAGCAGGGCGTTGATGCCGACCTTCGAGCGCGTCTGCGCATCGACGATCTTGACGATCACGGCGCAATTGATGCTGTAGCGACCGCCGTCCCTGGGCAGCGAACCGGCAACCACCACCGAGCCGGCCGGCACGCGGCCATAGCTGACGGTGTTGTTCTCGCGATCGAAGATCGGCGTCGACTGGCCGATGAACACGCCCATCGAGATCACCGCACCTTTCTCGACGATCACGCCTTCGACGATTTCCGAACGCGCGCCGATGAAGCAGTCGTCCTCGATGATCGTCGGCGCTGCCTGCAGCGGTTCCAGCACGCCGCCGATCCCGACACCGCCGGACAGATGGACGTTGGCGCCGATCTGCGCGCAGGAGCCGACCGTGGCCCAGGTGTCGACCATCGTGCCCTTGCCGACGTAGCCGCCGATGTTGACGAAGCTCGGCATCAGGATCGCGCCCGGCGCGATGTAGGCGCCACGGCGTACCGAGGCCGGCGGCACGATGCGTGCGCCCTGCGCCTTGAAGCGCTCGGCGGTCCAGCCGGCGTATTTCAGCGGCACCTTGTCGTAGCCCATCAAGGGGCCCATTTCCATCGGTGCGTTGTCATGCAGGCGGAAGTACAGCAGCACGGCTTTCTTCAGCCAGTCGTTGACTTGCCAACCTGCGTCGGTCGGTTCGGCGACGCGGGCCGCACCCGAGTCCAGCAATTCGATCGCAGCTTCGACAGCAGCAGCTACCGCGGTATTCGAGGCATCCAGCGTGGCGCGGTCTTCCCAGGCGCTCTCGACGATCGCCTTCAATTCTTGGTTGTTCAAGCAGTCTCTCGGTGGGTCTGTCTGTTTTATTTATGAGTGCTTTCGGCGCTGTTCAGCGTGCGGGTGAGCACTTCGCGCAGTTCGTCCAGCACCTTCTCGTTGGTGATCGGCTGGTGCTGCCGATCGGTGATGTAGAACACGTCCTCGGCACGCTCGCCGATGGTCGCGATCTTGGCGGCATCGAGCAGGAAGCCGCGCTTGTGGAACACACGGCCGATCAACGACAGCAAGCCGGGCTGGTCGGCGGACACCAGTTCCAGCATGGTCCGGCCGTGGGCGGTGTCCTGGCTGAAATGGATGTTGGTCGGCGTGTCGAAGTGGCGCAGGCGCGTGGCGCGGCGGCGATTGACGTCGACAACCGAGATCGATGGATCCGCCAGCACCTTGCGCAGCGCACTACCGATTTCTTCGAAGCGATGCACGTTCTCGATCGGCGTGCCGTCGCCTTCCATGACCACGAAGGAATCGAGCGCGTAGCCATCGGCCGTGGTGTTGATGCGGGCGTCGAGAATGTTCAGGCCCAGCTTGGCGAGCACGCCGGTCGACAGACCGAACAGATGATCGCGATCGCGCATGTAGACGAACACCGTGGTGCCGCGACCATCCAGGGTGCGGACCAGGATCAGCGGCAACTGGTCCTCGGTGGTGTTGGCGATCGCGGCCAGATGCCAGACCAGTTCGGCCGGTGAGTGGCGCAGAAAGTAGTCCGGCGTGAAGCGACCCCAGATGCGATCGGTCAGCGCGCCGTCGACATCACTTGCCCCCGGTAGCGCATAGGCCGTGCGCCGCTGTTCGGCGACTTTTTCGGCGATCGTCATCGGGTTGTCGAGCCCGCGTTCCAGTGCCCGGCCGGCGCTGTGATACAGCTCGCGCAGCAGGCTTTCGCGCCAGGAATTCCACAGCGCCGGATTGGTCGCGCGGATGTCGGAAACGGTCAGCACCAGCAGGTAGTCGAGGCGGCTGCGGTTGCCTACCTTGGTCGCGAACGCGGTGACGATTTCCGGATTGGAAATGTCTTGGCGCTGCGCGGTCAGCGACATCAGCAGATGGTTGCGGACCAGCCAGCAGACCAGGTCGGCATCGGCATGGGACAGGCCGTGGGCGAGGCAGAATTTCTCCGCTTCCACCGCACCGGCTTCCGAGTGATCGCCACCGGACCCCTTGCCAAGATCGTGATAGAGACCGGCGACGTAGAGCAGGTCCGGGCGCGCAATGCGGCTCATCACGTCGCTGAAGAACGGCAGCTCGTGATGGAACTGCGTCATGTTCAGACGGCGCAGATTGCGCACCAGACGCAGCGTGTGTTCGTCGACGGTAAGCGTGTGGAACAAGTCGTACTGCATGTGGCCGATGATCTGGCCGAACACCGGCAGATAGCGGCCGAGTACGCCGTAGCGGTTCATCCGCCGCAGCGCACGGGTCAGCCCTGGCCCTTGCTGGAACATGCCGATGAACAGGCTGCGGCTGCGCAATTCGCTGCGCACGCTGTCGTCGATCAGGCGGCGATCTCGGCGAATCAGCCGCAGCGTATTGGTGGTGATGCCTTCGATCTTCGGATGCAGCTGCATCAGCGCAAACACTTCGATCAACGCCGATGGCGACTTCTGGAACACATCCTCGGCACGGGTCTCGATATAGCAGCCGCGCAGCTGGAAGCGCGAGTTCAGCGGTTTGGCTTCGAGATCCTGGCCCTTGCCGAGAATCGCTTCCTCGAACAGCTGCAGCAGCATGTCGTTCAGGCAGCTCAGACTTTTGATCGTCCGGTAGTACAGCTGCATGAACTGTTCGACGGCGCGGTTGCGGTCCGGGTCTTCGTAGCCGAACAGGGTGGCGATCTTGTTCTGGTGATCGAACAGCAACCGGTCTTCATGGCGGCCGGTGATCATGTGCAGCGCGAAGCGCACCCGCCAGAGGAAATCCTGGCCGGCGAACAGTTCGTCGCATTCGGTCTTGGTCAGAAAACCGCGCTCGCGCAGCTCCGTGAGCGAAGATGCGCCGAAATGCCGCTTGGCCACCCAGGCCACGGTGTGGATGTCACGCAGGCCGCCCGGGCTTTCCTTGACGTTCGGCTCCAGCTTGTAAGCGCTGTCGTCGTACTTGGCGTGGCGGGCCTGCTGCTCGGCAACCTTGGCGCGGAAGAAGGCATCGACCGGCCACATGTGCTCGGGGCGCATCGCTTCCTGCAGCGCCGCGAACAGGCTCAGGTCGCCGATCAGCGGCCGGGCTTCGGTCAGATTGGTGATGACGGTGACATCGCTGGCCGCCAGTTCGGCGCACTGGTGCACGCTGCGCACGGCTGAGCCGACATCGAGGCCGATGTCCCACAGGAAGGCGAAGAAGTTTTCCAGCTGCGACTTCGAGGCTTCCAGCGAGGCCTCGTCGAACAGCACCAGCAGATCGATATCCGAATGCGGCAGCAGTTCGCCGCGGCCGTAGCCACCAACCGCCATCAGCGCCAGACCGCCCGAGGACTGCGGCAGGAACTGGGTCCAGGCTTCGCGCAGCACTTCGTCGACCAGATGGGCGCGGGCGTGAACCAGCGAATCGGCCGGCGTGCCTTCATGGAACAGACCGACTAGCCGCTCGCGGCCCCAGGCCAGGGTTTCGCGGAACGCGGTGATCGGCTTGCCGCTATCGGCGCGCAGGCGGTTGCGGACGCGGCGTGCGGAGAAGACGGCAATGCTCTCGTCTTCGTTCAGCTCGATTTCAGCGCCCATGAAACAGTGTCCAGTGATGAGTGGCCAGTGGCCTGTGGCCCTTGGAATCAGAGCATTCTGCGGATCGCAGGTGATTCCTGCTTGAACAGCGGAAGGCGCGGGCTGCGCGACCTCTGACGGCTGACCACGGGCCACCGACCACAGCCGTCTTCAAACGGCCTCCCCTTCGCGCAGGGTCAGGATTTCGTAGCCGGTTTCGGTGACCAGGATGGTGTGTTCCCACTGCGCCGACAGCGAATGATCCTTGGTGACCACCGTCCAGCCATCCGGCAGGAGCCGGACGTCGGCCTTGCCGGCGTTGAGCATCGGTTCGATGGTGAAGGTCATGCCCGGCACCAGCTCCATGCCGGTGCCGACGCGGCCGTAGTGCACCACCTGCGGGTCTTCGTGAAAGATCCGGCCGATACCGTGGCCGCAGTAGTCACGGACGATCGAATAGCCGCGTGATTCGGCAATCGTCTGGATCGCCGCGCCGATGTCGCCGAGGCGCGCGCCCGGCTTGACCTTGCGGATGCCGGCCAGCATCGCCTCACGGGTGGTTTCGGTCAGCCGCTTGGCGAGAATGGTCGGCTCGCCGATGTAGAACATCTGGCTGGTGTCGCCGTGCCAGCCGTCGAGGATCACGGTGACGTCGATATTCAGCGCATCGCCGCGCTTCAAGGCCTTGTTTGCCGGGATGCCGTGACAGACCACGTGATTGAGCGAGGTGCACACCGACTTCGGAAACGGCATCCGACCGTGGCCGCCGCCGTAGCCGAGCGGGGCAGGGATGCCCTTCAGGTCGTTGACGATGTAGTCATGACAAAGCTGATCGAGCGCCTCGGTGGTCACGCCGGCCTTCACATGCGGCGCGATCATGGTCAGCACGGAGGCTGCTGCCCGGCCGGCGGCGCGCATGCCGTCGCGCTCTTCCGGATTCTTGATGGTTACCGACATGTAAGGTTTCGTGCCTGTGCTGCTTGGGGGGAATGCGGCGGTCGCCGCGCGCTGTCCGGATGGGGCCGCACGGGGCGGGTGGTCAGCGTCGAGCGGCGTATGGTATAAAGCGCGCCGCCGCAAGGCAATGCAACCATCGCGCCGTCTTTTCAAAGGCTTGGTGGAAGCAGGCAGCAAGAAACCATCCGCGCTCGTCCCTGGGTGTTCTGAACGCTCGTCAAACAATCTGACGAAGCCGTAAGGATTCCTCGATGCGCGGTCAGCCCAACCCAAGGAGATTGCACCATGTCGTCGATTACCATGCGTCAGCTGCTGGAAGCCGGCGTCCATTTCGGACACCGCACCCGCTACTGGAACCCGAAGATGGAGTCCTACATCTTCGGCGACCGCAACAAGATTCACATCATCAAACTCGAGAACACGCTGCCGCT
>NZ_CAISIQ010000046.1 GCF_903885465.1 uncultured Nevskia sp. | reverse complement strand
TGAACACCGCGACCAGGCTCACCGAGATCGAGATCACCGTGAAGCCGATTTCGCGAGCGCCAAGCAGTGCCGCTTCACGCGGCGCCATGCCGCGATCGCGGTGCCGGCTGATGTTCTCGGACACGACGATGGCGTCGTCGACGACGAAGCCGGTGGCGACCGTCAGCGCCATCGCCGACAGGTTGTCGAGGCTGTAGCCGAACACGACCATCAGACCGAGCGTGCCGGCCAATGACACCGGCACGGCCACCGCCGGCAGCAAGGTTGCCCGCCAGCTGCGCAGGAACAGCAGCACCACCAGGATCACCAGGCCGATCGAGATCGCCAGCGCCTGCTCGACCTCGTGCAGCGAAGCGCGGATGGTCGGCGTGCGATCGCTGAGCACCTCGAGCTTGATCGACTGCGGAATCGAGGCCTGCAGGCGCGGCAGCAGCGCGCGCACGCGCTGCACGGTCTCGATGACGTTGGCGCCCGGCTGCTTCTGCACCAGCAGCACGATCGCCGGCACGCCGTTGGCGAGGCCGTAGTTGCGGATGTCCTGTACCGAGTCGGTCACCGTGCCGACATCGCGCAGCCGCACCGCCGCGCCATCGTGATAGCTGAGCAGCACCGGCGCGTACTCGGCGGCCGTGCGCGCCTGATCGTTGGCGCCGATCTGCCAGCTGCGGCCGTCCAGTTCCAGTGAGCCCTTCGGCCCGTTGGCATTGGTCGCGGTCAGCGCTACCCGCACGCTGTCCAGCGAGATGCCCTTGGCGGACAGCTTGTCGGGATCGAGTTCGACTCTCACCGCCGGCAGCGCACTGCCGCCGATGGTCACCTGGCCGACGCCATCGACCTGCGCCAGGCGCTGCGCCAGCACCGTCGACGCGGCGTCGTACATCTGGCCGCGCGACAAGGTCTGCGAGGTCAGCGCCAGGATCATCACCGGCGCGTCCGCCGGGTTGACCTTGCGGTAGGTCGGATTGCTCGGCAAGCCGCTCGGCAGCAAGGTGCGCGCGGCGCTGATCGCCGCCTGAACGTCGCGGGCAGCGCCGTTGATGTCCCGGCTCAGATCGAACTGCAGGGTGATGCTGGTCGTGCCCAGCGATGAACGCGAAGTGATCTCGCTGACCCCGGCGATGCTGCCCAGCGCCCGCTCCAGCGGCGTCGACACGGTGGCCGCCATGGTGTCGGCGCTGGCGCCCGGCAGCGAGGCGCTGACCGAGATGGTCGGGAAATCGACTTGCGGCAGCGAAGCGATCGGCAGCAGGCGATAGCCGAGCACGCCGGACAGCGCCACCGCCAGGGTGATCAGCGTGGTCGCCACCGGCCGGGCAATGAACGGTGCGGAAATGTTCATGACACGGTGGCCGGCCCCAGCCCCGACCGCGCCTGCCGCGTCTTCAGACGCTGCGCCAGCCGTGCGAAGCCGAGGTAGATGACCGGCGTGGTGAACAGGGTCAGCAGCTGGCTGACGATAAGACCGCCGACCAGAGTGACGCCGAGCGGATGGCGCAGCTCGTGGCCGACACCGCCACCGAGCATCAGCGGCAGCGCGCTGAACAGCGCCGCCATCGTCGTCATCAGGATCGGCCGGAAACGCAGCAGGCAAGCCTGGTGGATCGCCTCGCGCGGCGCCTTGCCTTCCTCGCGCTCGGCGTACAAGGCGAAGTCGATCATCATGATCGCGTTCTTCTTGACGATGCCGATCAGCAGCACGATGCCGATGATGCCGACCACGCCGAGATCCTGGCCGTCGAGCAACAGCGCCAGCAGCGCACCGAGGCCGGCCGAGGGGAGCGTCGACAGGATAGTCAGCGGATGAATGAAGCTTTCGTAGAGCACGCCAAGGACGATGTACATCGTCACCACGGCGGCGAGCACCAGCAGCAAGGTGCTTGACAGCGACGCCTGGAACGCCGCCGCCGCGCCCTGGAAACTGGTCTCCACACTCACCGGCAGATCGAGCTTGGCTTCCTCGGCCTTGATCGCATCGACGGCAGCGCCGAGTGCCGCACCCGGCGCCAAGTTGAACGACACGGTGGCCGACGGGAACTGCGCGACATGGTTGATGGCGAGTGCCGCCGGCTGTTCGACGATGCGGGCCACCGAACTCAGCGGCACCTGCACGCTGGTCGTGGTGCCATCGGCGGCCGTGGTGGCGCCCGGCACGTACAGCGATTGCAGCGCCTGCGGCCCGCGCTGGTCGTCATGCGCCACTTCCAGCACCACTCGGTACTGGCTGCTCTGCGTGTAGATGGTCGAGATCAGCCGCTGGCCGAACGCGGTGTAGAGCGCCGTGTCGATCGCGGCGACGGTGACGCCGAGCCGGCCGGCCGCCTCGCGATCGATCTGCACGTAGGCCTGCAGGCCTTGGTCCTGCAGATCGCTGGCGACATCGGCCAGCTGCGGCAAGGTCTTCAGGCGCGCCAGCAGGCGGCTGGTGGCGCTGGCCAGATCCTCGTTGTTCGGCGAGCTGAGCAGGAACTGGTACTGGGTCTTGGACACCCGATCCTCGATGGTCAGATCCTGCACCGGCTGCATGTAGGCGGTGATGCCCGGCACCTTGGCCGTTGCCTCGCTGAGCCGGCGGATCACTTCCGAAGCCGAGGCGTCGCGATCGGCGAACGGCTTCAGCGTGATCTGCATGCGCCCGGTGTTGAGTGTCGGGTTGGCACCGTCGATACCGATGAACGAGGTGAGGTGATCGACATCCGGGTCTTTCAGGATCACATCGGCAACCGCCTGCTGGCGCTCGGACATGGCGTCGAACGAGGTGGTCTGGGTCGCTTCGGTGATCACCTGGATCAGGCCGGTGTCCTGCATCGGGAAGAAGCCTTTCGGCACCGCCAGATAGAGCAGGGCGGTGATCACCAGGGTCGCGACGAAGGCCATCAGTGTCGTTCGCGGACGATCGAGCACCCAGTCCAGCGCCCGGCCATAGCTGGCGATCAGGCGCTCGAACAGTCCCGGTTCCTTCGCGACCGCATCGGGCTGGTGGTGAGCCATGGCGGGCTTGAGCAGGTAGGCGCTCATCATCGGCGTCAGGGTCAGCGAGATGAACGCCGAGATCAGGATCGCCACCGCCAGGGTGATCGCGAACTCGTGGAACAAGCGGCCGACCACGTCGCCCATGAACAGCAGCGGGATCAGCACGGCGATCAGCGACACGGTCAGCGAGATGATCGTGAAGCCGATCTGCCGGCTGCCTTTCAGCGCGGCTTGCCGCGGTGAGTCGCCCAGTTCGATATAGCGGGCGATGTTC
>NZ_CAISIQ010000045.1 GCF_903885465.1 uncultured Nevskia sp. | reverse complement strand
TTCCCGCGCCAGCCGCACCACGACCTCGCCGTACTCGGTGGGCCGCACGCCGGACTGGTCGCGGATGAACAGCGGCACGCCGTACTCGTCCTCGATGCGGCGGATGCTGACCGACAGCGCCGACTGGGTCAGATGCAGCGCTTCGGCCGCCCGCCGGTAATTGCGGTGCTCATGGAGCGCCAGCACATGGCGCAATTGCCGGAACGATTCGCTCATGACAAATATTCACCGATTTGCCAATAACAATGAATTGGAATGGTGCGCTGCGGCTCTGTCACCGTCCAATCGCCTTCACCCAAGGCATTGACGGAAGAACGAGACATGAGCATCCAGGCGCTGAATCCCGAAGGCCAGATCGTGCGCTACACCGACAAGCGACGTTGGCTGTGGTCGCTGTCGCTGCTGTGGCCCCTGCTGCCGGTGATTTCCTGCGTGGCCGCGGCGAAGACCGGCCAGGCCGTGTGGTTCTGGGCGACCTGGATCATCTGGTATCTGATCGTGCCGGTGATCGATCACCTGCTGCCGGCCGATGGCAGCAATCCCCCGCCGGAAGTGGTGCCCACGCTTGACGCCGATTGGTACTACCGCCTGCTGCCGATGCTGACCGTGCCGATCCACTACATCACGCTGATCTACAGCGCTTGGGTGATCGGCACCGGCGATCTCGCCTGGTACTCGATCCTGGGGCTGGCGTTGTCCGTCGGTCTGGTCAACGGCATCGCCATCAACACCGGCCACGAACTCGGCCACAAGACCACTGATCTGGAGCGCTGGCTCGCCAAGACCGTGCTGGCTGTCGTCGGCTACGGCCACTTCTTCATCGAGCACAACAAGGGCCATCACAAGGACGTGGCAACGCCGGACGATCCCGCCTCTTCGCGGATGGGCGAGAACATCTACGGCTTCGCCTGCCGCGAGATTCCCGGTGCGATGCGTCGCGCCTGGCGCTCTGAGAAGGCGCGCCTCGAACGCTGCGGCAAGGGTCCCTGGACCTTGCAGAACGAAGTGCTGCAGCCGCTGCTGATCACCGTCCCGCTGTACGTCGGCCTGACCGTCGCGTTCGGCTGGGTGATGCTCCCGTACCTCGCGCTGCAGATGATCTGGGGCTGGTTCGGCGTGCTGACCAGCGCCAACTACATCGAGCATTACGGGCTGCTGCGGCAGAAGCGCGACAACGGCCGCTTCGAGGCCTGCCAGCCCTACCACTCGTGGAACTCCAACCACGTAATGTCGAACCTGATCCTGTTCAACCTGCAGCGTCATTCGGACCATCACGCCAACCCGACGCGCCGCTATCAGAGCCTGCGCAACTTCGAGCATCTGCCGGAATATCCAAGCGGCTATCCGCTGATGTTCCTGATCGCGCTGTTCCCGCCGCTGTGGTTTGCGGTGATGAACCCCCGCGTGGTCGCCTGGGCTGAAGGCCGCTTCGATCTCATCAACATCCGCCCTGGCTACCGCGCCCGACTCGAAGCCCGCTGGGGCAAGCGCGGCGGCAATGCGGCGGCAGGCGCCTGACCGTGAGCGGCTACCGCCGTTTCATCTGCCCCGGCTGCGGCTATGCCTATGACGAAGGCAAGGGTGATCCGCACGAAGGCTTCCCGCCCGGCACCCGCTGGGAGCAGGTGCCGGAGGACTGGCCCTGCCCCGCCTGCGCGGTGCGCGAAAAGCTGGACTTCGAGCTACAGGCGCAAGCCTGATCGTCCGGCTCCTGCGCCAG
>NZ_CAISIQ010000044.1 GCF_903885465.1 uncultured Nevskia sp. | reverse complement strand
TGGGCATCGGCATTGGCATCGGGGCAGGCGCCGGAACTTCGGCATCGCGGCGCCCCGGAATGCGGATCGGCGGCGGACGGCGGCCCTCGCTTTCCGGTGTCGCGCCCGGTGACGCGACTGGTGGCGGCAGCGTCTGCGGAAGGTTCCGCGGGATCTGCGTCGACACGCCTCCGCCGTCGATCGGCTGCGTCAGCAGCACGCGATAGGGATTGCGCGAAATCCCGCCATGAATGTTGGCGTTGTTCTGCCGTTCCAGCCGGGTCAGCATCGCGGCATTGCCGACGCCGTTGGCGCCCTTGAAGCTGTAGCCCCTCGCGTCCTCACTGGGCGAGCGATAGGCGACGATATTGAGCGAGGCTTTCAACAGCGCGTCGACCTGCTGATCGCAGTCCTGCTGAATGTCGCGGTAAGCCTGCAGGACGCTCGGGTTGTGGTAGTCCGCATCCAGCACATGCGGATATTTTTCGGAGTAAGCGTCCTTCCGGTACTCGCAGTCGACCATCGCCTGCTGCACGGCGGCGACGCACTGCTCCTTGTTCTTCGGTCCGCACTTCAGTTCCGGGTGCAGGCTCTCGTGGATGCTGGCGTTGATCGGCGCCAGCTGCGCCTGCTGCTTGCGATAGGCGGCGATGTCCGCTGCGACCCGGGCCTGCGCCTGCGCCCGCGCGGTGCCGGTGAGATCCGGGTAGGCGGCTTCGGCCATCTGCACCGCTTTCGCGGCCTGGGCACGCGCCTGGGCGCCGGCCTGGAAGGGATCCATCGGCGCCAGCGTGTCGCCGGCCACCTGCGGCCACAGCTTGGTCGCGCGGTCGCCGATCGAATCGAACGGGAACTGCGCGCCTTCGCGGTGATCGAGGCTGTAGATGCTGGGCGTCATGCCGCCGGTGTCGGTGCCGTAGAGCACGTACGAAGCCCTCTTCAGCGGCGCCTTGGCGAGGCTTGCCGGCACGTCGGCGGGCAGGTTCAGCGTCAGGTTCTGCTCGTTCCAGGCAGCGGCGGCTTCGGCGCGTTTGCGAACCGCCTCGACCACGGCGTACTCGAAAAGCCGCTGCCGCACCCGCTGCTTGAAGCCGTTGTTGGCGAACATCGTGTCGCTGGTCGTGGTGCCGTCGATCATGTCGTCGCAGGCGCGCCTGGCCTTGTCGGGCGACATCGTGTGAGTGTCGAAATAGGCGCGGCAGCCTTCACGCGAGCCTTCGATGTTGGTCCACATGCCCGGCTGCGGATTGGGAGAATAGAAGCCGTCGGTCTTCCGTACCCAGTCGCGGAACGTCGACAGGTAGCCGGCGACGTTCGAGACCTCGTAGCCGTAATTGATCGCGAAATAGACGTCCGGCGGCATGTGCTTGTGCTGGCCAGACAGATAGTCACCGAGGTTGGAAATGCCATCGATGACCGCGTCGCCCGGGTTCTTCAGCACACCGAGCGCGCCCTTGACGATGCTCTTGGCCGCATCCCACACCGGCCCACCGCAGGCGTTGCCGATGTTGTCGATCGAGCTGACCACCTGCTTGACGGTATCGACCGACAGGCCGGCATCGGTGAGCCCGCAGCCGCAGGACAGCGCGCCGGTCACGAAGCTCACGCCGGGCAGGTTGCGCATCGCCGAGCCCTGTAATTCGCCCTTGGCGACCAGGAACAGCTGCTGCTTGGCCGGCGCCGGCAGGATCGGGATCAGGCTCAGGCCGTTGGCGATCGGCGCCGCGACGGTGTCGTAGATCGCGCCTTCGCAGGCCGGCTGGTGCGTCGGCAGCACGCCGGCATTGGCGACGCCGATGACCACGCCCATGCCGACCACATGTGGCGTCGACGTGAAGTTGGCGACGCACTGCGCACCACTCGGGCTGGCGACGAAGGCCAGCGCCTTGGCACCGACGGTGGCCTGCAGATAGAAGCCTTTGCCGACGCTGGACGCGCAATCCCAGGCGTCATCGAAGACCGTGGCCCGGGCAGCCGGTGCCAGCAGCAGGAAGATGAGAGCCGCGAACAGGCGGCGGTACAACGCTGGCAGGCCGGACATGCAATTCCCCGTGTCGATGAACGTTCACTGGGATAGACGCGCTGGGCCGGCCAATCACGACAGCGGCGTCTGGATCAGACTGGACTCAGGGCAGCTTCTGTGCGGCGCGCAGACGGACCAGCAGGCTCTGCTCGGGATCGACTTCGGCGGACAGGGTGTTGATCGCCGCCTGCAGGCGCCTGCTTCCGGCGTCCTCGGCACCCGCGGCCCGTTCGGCAATGCCGAGCAGGCCGTTGGCCATCGCCGCTTCCGGATGAGTGACGCCCTCGTGCCGCTCGAACAGCTCGACCGCGGCTTTCAGTTCCTCACGCGCCGCCGCTGCCCGCGCCGCTTGCAGCAACAGGATCTGGCCAAGCATCTGATGGCCGCGCGCCAGCTCCAGCGGCGTGTCGATAGAGATCTTTGCCAGCGCGCCGCGAGCCACCGTTTCGGCGGCAGCCAGGACGCCGGCATCGTCAGGCCGATTGCTGGCGGCGATCAGCGCCTGCTGCAGCTCGGTGATGCGCACGGTGACGCTGGTCTCGCCGTACTTGCGGCGCAGGATGGTCAGCGCTTCATCGATCATCACCGCCGCTTCCTGGCCACGGCCGGTCTCGGCGTAGAGCAGCGCCAGAGTGCGCAGGCTCAGGCCGAGATAGGGATGGTCGGCGGCTTCCTTGCGGCGGATCGCCACTGCTTCGCCGAGCAGACGCTCGGCTTCCGCGTATTGGCCGAGCCGGCGCAGGATCGCGCCGAGGTTGTGCGGCAGGCTGGAGTAGCGCAGCGCCTTCGGCTCGTTGGCCGCCAGCGCCGCTTCGTAGCCGATGCGATGGATCGCTTCGGCTTCACGCCAGGCGCCGGCTCGATCCAGCGATACGCCGAGATCGCCGCGCACTCTCGCCACTTCCGAAGCCCGCGCCTTTGGATCGTGCTCGAAGCGGGCGAGGGCGGCGCGGCGCAGGCGCACCGCTTCGT
Source organism: uncultured Nevskia sp. (assembly GCF_903885465.1). Taxonomy (GTDB): domain Bacteria; phylum Pseudomonadota; class Gammaproteobacteria; order Nevskiales; family Nevskiaceae; genus Nevskia. The sequence continues at coordinate 4,403 of NZ_CAISIQ010000044.1, read as the reverse complement.
CGAGCCTTCCGCGCGAAGCCTCGACGGCCGCGAGATCGTTCTGCAGATCGGCGACTTCGAGACTGTCCGCGCCATGCAGGCTGGCCAGGATGCGGATCGCTTCGAGCAGCAGCGGTGCGGCTTCGTCGTAGCGGCCGCTGTCGATCAGATTGTTGGCCAGGGTATTGATGAAGCGGGCGCGGACTGCGCTGTCGGCACCATGCACCTGTTCGGCGAGGTCGATCGAGCGCCGGCCGATCGCTTCGCCGGCCCGGTAATCGCCCAGGCCCTGATAGGTGTTGACCAGCACTTCGTTGAGCGTCAGCTGGACGTCGGGCATTGCCGCCAGCTCGCGCTCGACCCGTTCGGCGCTGCCTTCGACGACGCTGCGCAGGGTCGGCTCATGGCCGCCGTTCTCCCAGTTGTCCGAAGCGCTGAACAGGCTGACCAGAAAGCCCTGCACCGCTTCGGACTTGCGGGCTTCCAGCAGCGCGCGCTGCCACTGCCACAGGCTCAAGCCGAGGCCAATGCTGAGTGACAGCAACACTGCTGCACCCAGGCTTGCCTGCAGGCGATTGCGGCGCAGCCACAGCCGGCTGCGATAGCGCCAGTCACCCGGCGCGGCCTGCAGCGGCCGGTGCGCCAGCCAGTTGTCGAGATCGGCGATCAAGGCGGTCATCGTCGGATAGCGGTCTTCCGGCGCCTTGCGCATCGCCTTGGCCAGCACCGCGTCCAGGCCGGTGCCGAGCTTGGCGGCGTCGATCGGCTGATCGCCCGGCTGCCAGCCAGCGGGACGCGCGCCGCCGATCATCCGGGACAGACGCGGCGCTTCGACATGCAGCACCGCATGTTCGAGCGCGGCGCGGCCGGGCCGCTCGCCACGCAATGGCCGCTGGCCGGCGAGCAGTTCGAACAGCAGCACGGCGAGCGCATAGACATCGCAGGCGATGCCGGTCGCTTCACCGGCGATCTGCTCCGGGGCTGCGTAGTCCAGGGTCAGGCCGCGGCCGTGCAGGCGAGTCAGCGCGGTGCGTGAATCGGTGTGGCCGCTGCTGTCGTCGTCGAGCATCGAGGCGATGCCGAAATCGAGCAGCTTGACCTCGCCGGCGCGGGTGACCATGACGTTCGACGGCTTCAGATCGCGATGCACGACCAGTCGCGAATGCGCGTACTCGACGGCATGGCCGATGGCGATCGCCAGGCGCACGCGATCGGCGACGGTCGGCGCCTGCTCGCGCACGTGATCGATCAGGCTGCGACCGTCGACGTATTCGAGAACGAGATACGGTTGGACTTGGGGCTGCTCGCCGACGATGCCGGCATCGAGCAGCCGGGCAATACCCGGATGAGACAAGCGCGCCAGCAGATTGCGCTCGCGGGCGAAGCGGGCGCCGAGGCGGCGGGCATCGCTGCTGGTGGCGAGCAGCTTGATCGCCGCCTGGCCTTCGTAAAGGCGATCGGCACGAGTGGCTAGCCAGACTTCGCCCATGCCGCCGGTGCCGAGGCAGCGGCTGACCTGCCAGGGGCCGAAGGACTGGCCGGGCTGTGCGGCGGGGACGTCCGCCGGGTCGTCAGCAAGCGCGGCGCCGAGCATCTGTGGATAGGACGGCGCACCGCCGCCATTGATCGTGAACAGGCTGCCGGCGCCAGGCAACGTGCTGCTGTCGTCCTCGTGACCGAGCAGGCGCTGCACCGCATCGGCGGCCGGCGGATCGCGCTCGCGCAGCGCTGCCAGCCAGGCGGGGCGCGCGGCTTCGTCGAGGTCCAGCGCTTCATCGAGCAGCGCGGACCAGCGAGTCCATTGTTCCGGTGCAATCAAGGTGCCGCAGCTCCCGTGGTGGTGTCCGGTCGCCGCGATGACGACCCATGGTTAAAGACGCGATCCGAGTGCAGATCACGACGAAGGGCACGACGAAGGGCACGACGAAGGGTACGACCAAGCGTAGGGCGGGCCGTGCCCGCCGTGTGTCTCGTCCAGGCACCTGCATTGGCGGCCATGGGCCGCCCTACGGCGCCAGCAGCTCGGCGAGCAGCAGCCGTGCCTTCTTAAGCTCGCGGTCGACGGTGCGCGTCGACACCGCGCGAACCTCGGCGATCTCGGGAATGGTCATGCCGGCGAAGAAGTGCATCTCGACAGTCTGGCTCAGGGTTTCGTCGAGCGCGCGCATCTGCTCGATCGCCGCGTCGAGCGCCGCCAGATCCTGGCTGAGGCCGGCCTCGGCCGGCACGTCGTCGGCGTGCGACAGGGTCAGCATCTGCACGTCGCCACCGCGCTTCTCGGTGGCCCGGGCGCGCAGGTGATCGAGCACCACCGAACGCAGCGCGCGGCCGACGTAAGCGAAGAACTGCAGCTTCTGATCGCCATGCAGGCCTTCGCGCTCGGCCATGCGCAGGAAGCCTTCGTGGACCAGCGCCGTGGTGTCGAGCCCGGTGACGCCGCCGGCCTCGATCAGCCGCGCCCGGGCGATACGGCGGATGTCCGGATAGAGCAGGGCGTAGATCTGCTGTACGGCCGCAGCATCGCCGGAGGAAGCAGCGCCGAGCAGTCGGGTGATGTCGCTCATGGCAGGCAACGATCGGGAGTCGGGACGGTGGGCGAAGGCGACCTCCGGGCGCGTTCCTTCATCGCCCGTCGGTCACCACAGCGCTGCATGTTCCTCGACCACGCCGAAACCCGATACCCGGGCCTGCCCGACGCGCCCTTCGAAGTGGCCGAACGGTTGCGCGAAGCGGCTGGCCAGCCACAGCGCGTTCAGATGTTCGGCACGCTGGCCGTCCGGGGTGAACGTCACATCGACGATGCCGTCGTCGGTGCGGATGCGCCACGGCGCCATCAGCTGCTCCGGGTCGTAGTCGAACGTCGCCTGGGCCAGCGGGATCAGCTCGTCGCCGAGCCACAGCGCGTTCTCCAGCCCGTTCATGAAGTGGGCGACGACATTGACGCCGAGCTTGCGGCCATCGTCGGTCGCGCCATCGAGGCTGGCCCAGTTCCACAGCGAGCTGCGCGGCGGATAGCCGAGGGTGAAATCGAGCGCACCGCTCGCGGCGGCCACGTCGATCGTCTTGCCATCGATACCGAGGCGCAGCGCCACCGGCAGCGCGCACAGCTTCCAGGTGTGATGGAACGGCCGGCCGGGCGCGCTGCTGACGGCACTCATGCCTTCGCCACCGCGCGCGACGTCCATCGCCAGGCTCATCTGCGGACCGTCGAAGCGGACTTGCCAGCCGTCAGCATTCGGCGTGATCTGCCAGCGCTTGCCGCGCTGCGCCAGCTGCCAGGGCTGCCGCCAGTCCGGCGCGAAGTTCGCCGTGAAGCCGAGCGGCAAGGTTGCCTTCTCCTCGATCAGCCGCCGCTGCTCGCGGTCATAGACGTAGACGAACGCGGTGGCGATCAGGCCGGCATCGACGATCGCGTAGCCGACGCTCCAGCGCTCGGTGACCGCCGAGAAATACATCCAGCCCTTGCGCTGCAGCCGGCGCCGCGAGCCCAACCCGTGATCGCCATCCCAGGCAGCAGTCGACAGATCGGCGATGGTGCCGCGGTAGCGGCCGGACGCGGCCGGTCTGCCGGCGCCGGCATCGAGTGCCGGCGGGGCGGGGTGCAGCGCGGACTTCAAAGCAATCGGCGAGTTCATCAGCATGGCGCGCAGGTCGATGGGCGGCCATTGTGCGTTGTCAGTCCGGTTCCAGGCGACATCGGTGCGTCCTTGTCAATCTTGGTTTGTCTTGCAGCAGGCGCTATCGTCCGGCCCCGCTTCCCGTTCTGCTTTCGCCCCACATGACTGCTGCCGACCGCGTTCACCGCGACATCCTCAACCTCATCGCCATCGAGATCGGCGCCCAGCCGCGTCAGGTGTCGGCGGCGGTCGATCTGCTCGATGAAGGCGCGACCGTGCCGTTCATCTCGCGCTATCGCAAGGAAGTCACCGGCGGGCTCGACGACACCCAGTTGCGCAAGCTCGAAGAGCGCCTGGGCTATCTGCGTGAACTCGCGGATCGCCGCGCGGCGGTGCTCGATTCGATCCGCAGCCAGGGCAAGCTGGGCGAGGATCTGGACGCGAAGATCAATGCCGCGACCACCAAGGCCGAGGTCGAGGATCTCTACCTGCCGTACAAGCCGAAGCGTCGCACCCGCGGCGAGATCGCCCGCGAGCGCGGCCTGGAGCCGCTGGCCGAGCTGATCCTCGACGATCGCAGCGTGGTGCCGAGCGTTGCTGCCCTGCCGTTCGTGCAGGGCGAAGTCACCGACGTGAAGATCGCGCTCGATGGCGCCCGCGACATCCTCACCGAATGCTTCGCCGAAGACGCCGCGCTGCTCGGCCAGCTTCGTACCTATCTGCGCGAACGCGGCGACCTGCGCGCCAAGCTGATCGAAGGCAAGGCCGAAGCCGGCGCCAAGTTCAGCGATTACTTCGATCACCACG
>NZ_CAISIQ010000043.1 GCF_903885465.1 uncultured Nevskia sp. | reverse complement strand
TGACCCAGATCGAAGGCGACAACCTGCTGTCGATCGACGAGATCAAGGACATCTACCGGCGCATGACGGTCGGTGAAGCCAAGGCTCGCCGCGCCAAGAAGGAAATGGTCGAGGCCAACCTTCGCCTGGTGATCTCGATCGCCAAGAAGTACACCAACCGCGGCCTGCAGTTCCTCGATCTGATTCAGGAAGGCAACATCGGCCTGATGAAGGCGGTGGATAAGTTCGAATACCGCCGCGGCTACAAGTTCTCGACGTACGCCACCTGGTGGATCCGTCAGGCGATCACCCGTTCGATCGCCGATCAGGCGCGCACCATCCGTATCCCGGTGCACATGATCGAAACGATCAACAAGCTCAACCGCATCAGCCGCACGATGCTGCAGGAGATGGGCCGCGAGCCCACGCCTGAAGAGCTGGCGATCAAGATGGAAATGCCGGAAGACAAGGTTCGCAAGGTCCTCAAGATCGCCAAGGAACCGATCTCGATGGAAACCCCGATCGGCGACGACGAAGATTCCCATCTGGGCGATTTCATCGAGGACACGGCTGCCGTCTCGCCGCTGGAATCGGCGACTTCGCAGAGCCTGGCGGAAGCCACGCATCAGATACTGGCCTCGCTGACACCTCGCGAAGCCAAGGTTCTGCGCATGCGTTTCGGCATCGACATGAATACCGACCACACGCTGGAAGAAGTCGGCAAGCAGTTCGATGTCACCCGCGAGCGCATTCGTCAGATCGAAGCGAAGGCGCTGCGCAAACTGCGTCATCCGTCACGCGCGAACTATCTGCGTTCGTTCCTCGACGAATAAGCGGCAAAGCTCAAGCGGCTGTACGACAACCCCGCCTCGCGCGGGGTTGTTCGTTTCTGGGGGTCATCGACGGCGGGCAATAAAAAACCGGCCCGTCGCGCAAGCGAGGGGCCGGTCGGATCAGCCGAAGCGCTTACTTCTTGGCTTCGCCTTCAGGGCTGACCGTGTACAGCACCGACTTCTGGCTGGAATACCAGACTGCCAGCGCCTTGATATCGGCATCGCTCAGGCCAGCGGCTTGGCCACCCATCACGGCGTTCTTGCGGGCGCCGCTCTTGTAGCCCTTCAGAGCCACTTCGATGTAGCTGCGGTGCTGGCCGGCAAGGTTCGGAAACATCGGCGAGGCGCTGACGCCGTTCTCGCCGTGGCAGGCAGCGCAGACGCCGACCTGGGCAGGCTTGCCGCCCGCGGCAGCAGCCGGGGCCGCGGCTTCTTCGCTGGCGGTGGCCGCACCGATGGCCGAAAGGCCAAGCAGCGCAACGGCGATCGAGGACAGCAACTTCGAGGGACGGGAGTTCATCGTCGTGCTCACTTCTTTTCCGGGGCCTTGGTCAGATAGGCGGCGATGTCGGCCATGTCCTGATCGCTGAGGCTGGCAGCCTGGGCGTGCATGGTGGCGTGCGGACGCTCACCGGACTTGTAGGCTTTCAGCGCAGCGACGATGTACTCCGGATGCTGACCACCGAGCTTCGGCACGTGGTAGCTCGGGTACACGTTCGTGTAGTTGACGA
>NZ_CAISIQ010000042.1 GCF_903885465.1 uncultured Nevskia sp. | reverse complement strand
CAGTCACGCGCGTGTCTTTTCATGAGGGTTAACATTCGCAGTCGAGTCGGTATCGTGGCCCAGCAGCAGCGCTTGAACAAGGAATACCGACCAAGGTCGCAATGCTAAAATCGCGGCGCAAGCGCCGACCGGGCGAGCGGCCGCAATAACAACTTCGAACGGACCCCTGATTCCTTGAACATCACCATCTTTGGCTCCGGCTATGTCGGGCTGGTCACTGCGGCTTGCTTCGCCGATGTCGGCAACGATGTGCTTTGCGTCGATGTCGACGCCGGCAAGATCGCGCGCCTGCAGCAGGGCGAGATTCCGATCTACGAGCCGGGCCTGACCGAACTCGTGACCAAGAACGCGGCCGAAGGCCGCCTGCGCTTCACGACCGATGCTGCAGCCGGTGTCGCGCACGGGCTGTATCAGTTCATCGCTGTCGGTACGCCGCCGAACGAGGACGGCTCCGCCGATCTGCAGTACGTGCTCAAGGTCGCCGAGACCATCGGTACGCACATGAGCGAGTACCGCATCGTGATCTCGAAGTCGACGGTGCCGGTCGGCACGGCCGACAAGGTCCGCTCGACGCTGAAGGCCACCCTGGCCGCGCGCGGTGCCGCATTCGAGTACGACGTGGTCTCGAACCCGGAATTCCTCAAGGAAGGCGATGCGATCGGCGACTTCAACAAGCCGGACCGCATCATCGTCGGCGCCGACAGCGCGCGCGCAGCGAAGGCGATGCAGGCGCTGTACGCGCCGTTCAACCGCAACCATGACCGCGTGATCGTCATGGATGTGAAGTCGAGCGAACTCACGAAGTACGCCGCGAACGCGATGCTGGCGACCAAGATCAGCTTCATGAACGAACTGGCGAACCTGGCCGAGAACCTCGGTGCCGATATCGAGCGCGTGCGCATCGGCATCGGTGCCGATCCGCGGATCGGCTATCACTTCATCTATCCGGGTGCCGGCTACGGCGGCTCCTGCTTCCCGAAGGACGTCAAGGCGCTGGTCAAGAGCGCGGCCGATGCCAACTTCGACGCCAAGATCCTGAAGGCGGTGGAAGCGGTCAACAATCGCCAGAAGACCACCTTGCACACCAAGCTGGTCAAGCATCTCGGCTCGCTCAAGGGCAAGACCATCGGCATCTGGGGCCTGGCATTCAAGCCGAAGACCGATGACATGCGCGAAGCGCCAAGCCGCGTGCTGATGGAAGCGATCTGGGCCGATGGCGGCACCGTGCGCGCCCACGATCCGGTGGCGATGCACGAGGTCGAGAAGATCTACGGCAAGCGGCCGGACCTGGTGCTGGTCGACTCGCCGATGGAAGCCGCCAACGGCGCTGATGCGCTGGTAGTGGTCACCGAATGGCGCGTGTTCCAGAGCCCGAATCTGCCGCGTCTGAAGCAGCTGCTGAAGCAGCCGATCATCGTTGACGGCCGCAACATGTACGACCCGGCCTGGGTGCGCGGCGAAGGGTTCATCTATGACTGCGTGGGTCGCCCCTAACAGATTAATGTGACATCCGTGTTGCAGTTTCTTGACGTGCAGCTCCCACAGGTCTAAATCGATGAGGTCGGCGAACCGGATCGGGTGATCCGGGCCACGGCCGGCGTTTCGGGACGGCGTCGTCCCATCGATGGGAGGTGCGAGGATGAACAACAAGACGGTGCTGTTTGCCGCTGCAGCCATGTTGTTGACGACTCATGCGGCAATCGCCAAGAAGCCGGGCGCGAGCCTGGTCCAGCCGGTGTCGTTCAGCAGCCTGCAGTCGCGGGAGCTGGAGCAATCGGCCCTGCCACTGGACAAGGCGTTTGACGATCTGTCATTCGGCGAGATGGATCTGCTGCGCAATCAGTACGCGCTGCTGCGCAATAGCGAGGAGCCGCCATATCCGACCGGTGGCCTGCAGAGCATCGTCAGCGAACTGAATGCCTTGCAGGCGCGTTCCGGCATGCGCGGCGAGCTGTTTGCGGTGATCAGCGTCGACGCGGCCGGCAATGCCCAGGATGTGTCCTGGTTGATGACGCCTGAGCAGGGCTCGCTTGAAGAGATTCGCAGCGTCCTGCTCGCCGCCCGCTTCAAGCCGGCGAAATGTGGCGTGAAGGCCTGTGCGATGGAGTTTCCGCTGCACGTCGACTTCGGCAGCCGCGCGCTCTGAAGCGGGCTTTGAAGTTGTTTGGCCGATCGCCCGGCGCAGAGCTGGGCGATCGGTTCGCTGATCTTGCCTCAGGCGCGGCTGTAGACGCGGCCTGACGGCAGGCTGGGGCGCAAGCCGCTACGGCCGTAGACCGACGGCGGTTCAGGTGCCATCGCCACCAGCGCGCTGCGCACCTGCTGCTCCCGCACTTCCAGCAAGGCCCCGTTGACCCGATTGGCATCGGCCAGATGACGGGCGAGCGTGGTCAGGCGACGCCAGGCCTGTACCAGCGTTTCGCCGCCGGGATGGCGGATCAGCCAGGCTTCGAACTCGGGTCCTGAACGACGCGGGCCGGACAGGATCTGCAGGCGATCGCCGAGGCGTTGCAGCTTCGATGCGGCATCTGATTTCACCGCGCAGGCCGCTTCCAGCGCTTCGATCGAACGGCCGGCGAGGGCGGCGTGCTCCTCATCGAGCACGGTGATCAGGTTCTCGGCGCAGAGGATCTGTGCGTCGATGACTTCAGCGAGATTCAGATTCGATTCGTTCACCGCGGCACTCCTGGTTTTCGCCAAGCTTTCAGGCCATGGCGTACTCGAAACGCGCGAGCTTCGCGGCAATGGCAGCCGGGTTGGGCTGGTAGCTGCCGTTGTCGACTGCTGCGCGCAGACGTTCAACCTTGCTGGCATCGGTGCGGGGCACCGCCGCCAGTGCTTTCTCGAACTGCTGCAGATTCACGGCATCGCCGGTCAGCTGCACGCGGTCGGTGCCCCCAACGGCCGACACCGCGCTACTGCTGCTGTCACCGGCTACGGCACTGGCCGATTTCGCGGCACCGTTGCAGGCAACCGGGCGAGCACTGCTGGCAGGGAAAGTTTCGATCTTGACGGTCATGGCAGGCTCCGGAAGGCGCGGCGTGATGCGCCCGATGAGCTGCTAACGACAGTTTTTGCAAAAACTTTAGCGCCAGTTTTCCGACTCTTTCGACCAAGTCCCGCAAACCGCTACAAACCAACCTCCACCGTGCCGCCATCCTTGACCACGCCCTGCACGACCTTGCGTGACGACAGGTTCTCGACCGAGATCCGCTCGCCATCGCCGCCATCACCGAGTGCCTTGCCCTGGGCGCGTACCTCCAGAGTGCCGCTGCGACCGATCATGGTCACCAGCGCGCCGCGCTTGATCAGCTTCTGGGCGCTGACCGCATCCGGCGTCAACACCGCACCGGCAGCGACCGGGCGCCGCAGCACCTGGCCGGCGGCCTTCTGCACGTCATTGAAATAGCCATAGCCGAGGGTTGCGACATCGCGTGATTCGAGACGCAGCGCATCCGTGGTCAGCGGCTGGCCGGGCATCACCGGCCGCACCATCACCACGACCGCCTGCAGATCAAGCACCTTGACCGGCACGAACACCTGCCAGAGCGGATTGCCGGCTTCGCGGCAGGTGATGACGATGTTCCAGGCGCCGCGCGTGGCCGGGCTGGCGGCCGAGCTTTCCAGCGGCTGCGCACACAGCGGCAGGCGCAGGCGGTTATCGAGCGCGGCGGCTTCGATCTTCGCGGTCGGCGGCGACTGCACCGAAACGAAGGTGACGGCCGCGCTGCGGATACGGTCCAGCGATTCGGTGCGGCCGTCATCGGCACGCACTGCCATCGTCGCCATCATCAGCAAGGTGGCGACAACGCGTAGATGAAGCGATGGCAGGGCGATCATCGAAGTGACTCGTTCGGACTCGAAGCCAACGCTACAAGCCCTGTGCCAGTGACGATTCCGGTGGCGGCCTCGCGAGGAACCGAAGTTGCACGGGCTGGGCTACCACCCGCTCGAATGTTGGTAATCCTTCATGGCCTCCGGCTTGCTCGAAAGCATCGACCGCAGCACCCAGCTTGCAGGGCACAACCGCCTTGCCCTGCTGCTGTTCCGGCTCGATGAGCGCCAGATTTTTGGCATCAATGTCTTCAAGGTGCAGGAAGTGATTCCCAAGCCGCCGCTGTCCTGGCTGCCGTCCTCGCACGAGCTGGTGCGCGGCGTGGCCGACATCCGCGGCCGGATGATTCCGGTCATCGATCTCAATCGCGCGATCGGCCAGCCGAGCGACGAGCATGCTGCACACGTGATCGTCACCGAGTACAACCGCTCGATCCAGGGCTTTCTGGTGCGTGCGGTGGAGCGGATCATCCACGTCAATGTCGAGCACGTGCGGCCGCCGCCGGATGGTGCCGGCGAGGGCGGTTATCTGACCGCGATCACGCAGTACAACAATGAGCTGGTCGAGATCATCGATGTCGAGCAGGTGTTGTCCGATGTCGTGGGCGTGCAGGCCTCGCTGTCTGAAGCGCTGCGCGAGGAAGCAGTGAGCGTCGCCCATTCGCGACGCCGCGTGCTGGTGGTCGATGACTCGCGCGTTGCCCGCAACCAGATCGAAAAGACGCTCAACCAACTCGGCATCGAGTGCACCCTGGTCAACGACGGCCGCGAAGCCTTGCGCTATCTGCAGGCGCTCGCAGCGCGTGACGAGCCGATCAACGATTCGCTGCTGATGGTGATTTCCGATGTCGAGATGCCGGACATGGACGGCTATCGACTGACGACAGAAATCCGCCGCGATCCGAAGATGAAGTCGCTCTACGTGATGCTGCACACCAGCCTGTCCGGCGTGTTCAACAACGCGATGGTCGAGCGCGTGGGTGCCAACAAGTTCATTGCCAAGTTCAGTGCGGATGAGCTGGCGACCGGTGTGCTGGATCGGTTGAAGGCGGTCGCGCTGGAAACAGCTTGAAGCAGTGGCCATTGGCCAGAAGAAGCGGGATGGGATCTTCAAGTACGTCATTCCCGCCTGCGCGGGAATGACGGGTGGGGTTTGAGTTCCGCATCGAATCTCGAAGCTGCTTCCGCGCGTCTTGACACGGACCAAGAGCCACCGAGCATTGCTTTATCCGCGTCGCTTTTCCGTCGCCAATCACCCCTGGCATACGCCTTGTAACGATCCTCCCGAACGCAAACGCGGGAGGATGCAATGGCCAACCTGGATCCGATTTTCGGCATACATGCCGAGGCGATGTCCGTGCAGCGCAAGCGCATGGAAGTGCTGTCGGCCAACATCGCCAATGCCGATACGCCGGGCTTTCAGGCCCGCGATGTCGACTTCGCTTCGACGCTCGCGTCAGTCATCAAAAGTGATTCGCTGGGTGCGTCACGCACCTTGACCACGGACGCTCGCCATATCCCCATGAATCTGAATCTGGCCGGCGACGGCAGCCGTCTCGCCTACCGCGTGCCGATGCAGCCCAGCGTCGATGGCAACACTGTGGACGTGCAAGTAGAGCAGGCGAAGTTCGCCGAAGCTGCCTTGCACTACCAGGCTTCGCTGCAGTTCGCCGATGGCCGCATCCGCGGCTTGATGACGGCGATCACCGGTCAGTAAGGAGCGCCCGACATGTCCTCTTTCAAGATCTTCGATATCGCAGGCAGTGCGCTCAGCGCCCAGTCGCTGCGCCTCAACACGGTGGCCTCGAACCTCGCCAATGCCGATGCGATCAGCGGCACTGCGGAGGGCGCTTACAAGGCGCGCATGCCGATGTTCAAGGCGGCAATGGAAGCGGGCGGCAAGGATGCGGCTGGTGTGCAGGTGCTCGGCGTCGTCGAAAGCCAGACGCCGGCCGACAAGCGCTACGAGCCGGGCCATCCGCTCGCCGATGCCGATGGCTATGTCTATGCGCCGAACGTCAACGTCGTCGAAGAGATGGTCAACATGATTTCGGCTTCGCGCTCCTACCAGTCGAGCGTGGAAGTGATGAACACCGCCAAGGAACTGGCCAGCCGCACCTTGTCGCTCGGCCGCTGATTGCGCGCCTGATCCAGCGAACTTCTCCAGGACACTGACATGACCGCAGCCGTCACCAACAACACTTACAGCGATCTCGGCCTGAATCTTAAGCAGACCGACAAGAAGGCTGAATCACTCGGCCAGGCTGACTTTCTCAAGCTGATGACCACACAGTTGCAGAACCAGGATCCGCTGAAGCCGCTGGAGTCCAACGAGTTCCTCGGCCAGATCGCCCAGTTCTCGACCGTCTCCGGCATCCAGGGTCTGCAGGATTCGTTCAAATCGCTGTCGACCTCGCTGACTTCCAGCCAGTCGCTGCAGGCGGCCGGTCTGGTCGGCCACGGCGTGCTGTATCCGTCGAAGACCGGTTATCTCGACGGTGAGAACGGCCTCAGCGGCGGTGTCGACATGACCTCCGGCGGCCAGCTGGCCGTCGAGATCGTCGATGGCAGCGGCCAGGTGGTGCGCCGTCTCGATTACGGCACCCAGGGCGCGGGCACCAGTTACTTCACCTGGGATGGCAAGGATTCCGCCGGCAATACCCTGCCGTCCGGCAGCTACGGCATCCGCGGCCAGGTCACCCGCAACGGCAAGAGCGAAGCGGCGGACACGCTCGCGGCTGGCCTGGTGCAAAGCGTGGCCCTGGGCAGCAACGGCCTGAGCCTGAACCTCGCTGGCGTGGGCGCCGTCGCCTTCGGCGATATCCGCCAGATCATCTGAGCCCGGCCGCCATGAACCTGCGCCGCAAGCCATGTCGTTTGGTCGCTGCTATCCGTCCGGGATTGCGCCAGATCCCCGGCCTGTTCGATTTCCCGGCGGCGGGTTGCCGCCGCGGTCCCGAAGAACTGGCGAAGTTCGTCGAAAGCCTCATTGCCCCCACACGTAGCATCGGAGCCCACTGACATGTCCTTCAACATTGCACTGACCGGCCTCAACGCTGCGTCTGCGGACTTGAGCGTCACCGCCAACAACATCGCCAACGCCAACACCACCGGCTTCAAGGAATCGCGCGCGCAGTTCGCCGATTTCTTCCTGTCCAACGCCTATGGCGTATCGGACACGGCAGTTGGCGGCGGTGTGCGGGTCGGCAAGGTGTCGCAGCAGTTCACCCAGGGCGCGATCAGCGTCACTAACAATTCGCTTGACCTCGCGGTCAGCGGCACCGGCATGTTCACCCTGTCGAAGAACGGCGCGATCAGCTACTCGCGCGCCGGCCAGTTCGGTACCGATCGCGACGGCTACGTCGTCAACGGCTCCGGTGCCCGCCTGCAGGCCTACCCGCCGGTGGCCGGCGGCACCAGTTTCGATTCGGCGAATCTGACCGACATCCAGCTGTCGACCTCGGACAACCCGCCGAGCCCGACCACCTTGCTCAAGACCGGCGTCAACCTTCCGGCCGAAGCCGCTGTGCCGGTGACGACGCCGTTTTCGTCGACCGATCCGACCAGCTACAACAACACGACCTCGGTCACCGTCTACGACTCGCTCGGCACCGCGCACCCGGCCAATCTGTTCTTCGTGAAGTCCGCCACGCCGAACGAATGGACGATGCATACGCAGATCGACGGCAACGAGATCGGCACCGGCCAGACCGTCACCTTCAACGCCGACGGTTCCCTGGCCACACCAGCCAATGGCCAGATCGCGCTGCCGTCGTACACGACCACCACCGGCTCGAATCCGGTGACGATGACCCTGGACCTGAAGAACAGCACCCAGTACGGCAACACCTTCTCGGTCAACAGCCTGACCCAGGACGGCTATGCGACCGGTCGCCTCAGTGGCATCGAAGTGACCCAGGAAGGTGTGGTGCAGGCGCGTTTCACCAATGGCCAGGCGACACCGCTGGGCCAGATCGCGATGGCCAATTTCGCCAATCCGCAGGGTCTGCAGCAGCTCGGCGATACCAGCTGGGGCGAAACCTTTTCGTCCGGTCCGGTGATTCGCGGCACTGCGAACTCATCGAACTTCGGCCTCATCCAGAGCGGCGCGCTGGAAGGCTCGAATGTCGACATCACCAAGCAGCTGGTCAACATGATCACCTCGCAACGCAGCTTCCAGGCCAATGCCCAGATGATCTCGACGACCGACCAGATCACCCAGACGATCATCAACATCCGTTGATCGATTGCCGAGGCCTTACGGAGACTGAAGCGCCATGGATCGTGCTCTTTACGTCGGAATGTCCGGCGCCATCGCCACCCTGCGGGCGCAGACGGCGAACAGCCACAACCTGGCGAACGCCGGCACGGTCGGCTTCCGGGCCGAGTTGGCGGCAGCGCAGTCGATCAATGTCGAGGGCGCAGGCTTTCAGTCGCGGGTCAATTCCCAGCTGGCGGACAACGGCTGGGATTCGGCGCAGGGCGCGATCATGCAGACCGGCGAATCGCTCGATATCGCACTGAAAGGCGACAACTGGCTGGCGGTACAGGCGCCGGATGGCAGCGAGGCCTATACAAAGGCCGGCGATCTGCGGCTCGATCCGAATGGCCAGCTACGCACGGCCAACGGTCTTGCCGTGCTTAGCGATGGCGGGCCGATCTCGCTGCCGCTGTCGACCTCGATCTCGATCGGCAACGACGGCACCATCACCGCCGTGCCGCAGGGCCAGAGCGCGGCGTCACAAGTGGTGATCGGTCGCCTCAAGGTGGTCAGCGGTGCCCAGAATCAGCTCGAACGTGGCGGCGATGGCCTGATGCGCGCCACCACCGGCACCACGCTCAATCCGGCCGCCGGCGATGTGCTGGTCAGCGGCGCGCTGGAAAGCTCGAACGTCAACCTGGCTGGCGCGATGGTCAACATGATCAACCTCGCGCGGCAGTTCGAGCTGCAGTCGAAAGTGATGAAAGCCGCCGAGGACAATGCGCAGGCGTCGAATAGCTTGGTCAGCTTGAACTGATCCCTTGCTTGCCGAGGTCTAGAAGCGGAACTGCACGCCGGCTTCGACGTTGAACGCCGAATCCCGATCCGGGAACGGCTGTTCGTCCTGCCAGCGCACCGATAGATCGAACAGGAAGTTCCGCCACGGCAGGCTGATGCCACCTTCGATTTGGTCGACCGTCACCGGTTGCGCGCTGACTGTGTTGCGGCGAAACCCACCCTCGGCCTGAATCGCCGCCAGCTCCGTCGTACTGATGTGGGCGTTGTACCAGGCGAGCCGGTAATGGCGGCCGGCGCTGTCGGTCAGGCCGCCGACCAACGAGAACAGCGTCGAGTCGCTGTCCAGCGAAAAGCCCAGCGTGCGGCCGCGATAGCGGAAGCCATCGACGTACTCGTCGTTGTTGTAGGCGAAGCCGGGCAGGCGTTTGCCAAAGGTGAACCAGTCGAGCGTGGCACGGCTGTCCGTGTATTCGGCAGTCAGGCTCCATTGCGCGCCATTGGTTTCCCAGGGGCCGGTCCAGTGCAGGCCGGTGAGATAGCTGGTGTAGGAATGGGTGAATGGCCCGGTATCGTCGTTCAGGAACTGCACGTACGGCGAAAAGCTCACCACGTTGAAATCGTGGACGTAAGTGAGCTCGATGCTGGCCTGATCGTTGGAGTTGTTGCGGTCGGAATTCGTGTTGTTGATCGCGAATGCCGCTTCCAGCGGATTGCAGTTGTTGCCACCGCCACAGAATTGCACGCTGCGGGTGATGCCGATCTCGAGGCCTTTCACCGGCACGAAGGTGAAGCGCAGCGAGCCGAGCCCGGTGTTGCGCTCGACTCTGGCGTCTTCTTCCAGCAGGCCGACATTGAAATCAAGCTGCCAAGGGCCCAGCCAGCTCAGCCACTTGGTTTCGAAGGCTTCAGGGCTGTTGCGGGTAATGCCGATCTTCGGATAGGGGCGCGCGTTGTTGGACAGGATCAGGCTCGACGTATGGCCCGGGCCGTACCACTTCTCGACCCAGCCGCCGTAGGTCTGCCAGTTGCCGAGCAACGCCGTGACATAGCTACCGTCAAGTGCGAAGCGATAGCCGTCGCCATCGATGTTGCTCAGCGCGCCGACTCTTAGATTCGCCGTGAAGCGATCGTTCTCGTAATCGACCCCGACGCGAACGTCGGCCTCGTCGCGCGCGTTGTTGCCGAAGTCGCGGATCAGGTTCGGTTCGCTGCTGAGCCGGAACGCGCCCGCCGCGTGCAGCGGCTTGCCGTCATCGTTATGGGTGTCCAGCCGAGCCAGGACGCGCTGGGCAGCCATCTGCACGTACTCGGGTTGGCCGACCAGCGATTGCGCGTCGCGTAGTGCCGAGAAGAATCCGATCGGAATCGGCCAGGTGGTGATCGGCCCGCTGACCAGCCCGCGGGCATGCAGGATCTCGATGTCATTGCGCAGCGATCTGTCACCAACCTCCGCCCAGGGCGCCGCTTGTGCCGAGTTGGTGCCGATGGTGAACGCCGCCATCAGCAGCACGGCGAGCGCGCCAAGCACAGATCGGGAACCAGGCTTCGAGAGGTTTGCAGCATCGGCAGCAAGCGACATGGCGTGTCCTGGAAATGATGGCAGTGCGATCGTAGACGATCATCTGCTGGCAGCGGGGTTAGCCGGTCTATCAAAGGTGATGTCGGTCCGGAATGAAAGAGCCACGGAAGGCTTCCGCTCTGGCCTCAGGCTACTGGAGGTGCGCTCTGCTGAATCTGCTCCCATGCCCTGGCCATCCAGTCCGGATTATCGAGATACCAATCCACCGTATCAGCTAGCCCCTGCGTGAAGGGTTGCAAGGCCCGCCACCCCAGTTCGCGTTCCAGCTTCGAGCCGTTGATGGCGTAGCGCCAGTCATGGCCGGGGCGATCCGTCACATGCTCGATCAGCCGAGCATGCGCGATATCTGCAGGCCGGCGGGCATCGAGCAGGGTACAAAGTTGCTGCACCAGATCGAGGTTGCTCAGTTCGATGCCGCCACCGATGCAGTAGGTCTCGCCGGGACGACCGCGTTCCAGCACGGCGCGCAGCGCGCGCGCATGGTCATCGACATGCAGCCAGTCGCGGACGTTGTCGCCTTTGCCGTAGATCGGCAGCGGCTTGCCCTGCAGCGCGAGGTGGATCATCCGCGGGATCAGCTTCTCCGGAATCTGGCGCGGGCCATAGTTGTTGGGGCTGTGCGTGGTCAGCACCGGCAGCCCATAGCTGCGATGCCAGGCTCGAACCAGATGATCGGCTCCGGCCTTGGTCGCCGAATAAGGCGAGTTCGGCGCATGCGGTGAAGCTTCGTCGAAGCGCCCGGTTGGACCCAGTGCGCCAAATACTTCGTCCGTCGAGACCTGCAGAAAGCGGAAGGCCTCTCGCCGCGCAGCCGGCAAGGTCTCGAGATGGGCGCGGGCTACTTCCAGCAACATCGCCGTGCCGACCAGATTGGTCTGGATGAACGCTGCCGGGCCGTTCAGCGAGCGGTCGACATGGCTCTCTGCAGCCAGATGCACGATGCCATCTGGCTGCTCGCGCGCCAGCAGCGCGTGCAGGGCAGGGCCATCGCAGATATCGGCAACCTGCAGCGAGAAGCGTGGATGGGCGAGCAGCGGAGCAATGGACTCACGCAAGCCTGCATAAGCGAACTTGTCGACGCCAACCAGGCGCCAGTCGGTATCGGCCAGCCATTGGCGCAGCACGGTCGAGCCGATGAAGCCGGCGCAGCCGGTGATCAATACAGTGGTCACTCTGCGTGGCTCCTGGCACGCCGGAACAGATCAGTGGCGCTGTTAAACTCCCGCCACTCAAATGACGGCGTCCACGCGCCGCCTGCCGGCTGCTGCCATCGCTGGATTCGCTGCATCAAACCAACGCCCATCATCGAACGCCTCATGGAAAACAACCCGGAAGAAATCTCGCTGCGTGATCTGTTCGATGCCCTGTGGTCCAGACGGCTGCTGATCATCGTGCTGACGCTCGGCTTCGGCATCGCGGCCGCCGTGGTTTCGCTACTGCTGCCTGAAAAGTATGAGGCCAGTGTCGTCCTGTCGCCTGTGGATGAAGAGAGCAGCAGCAAGCTGGGGGGCGCTGGTGCCTTGCTGTCGCAGTTCGGTGGATTGGCCAGTCTCGGCGGCGTGAGTCTCGGCGGCTCGGGCAAGAAATCAGTGGCAACCGCCACCCTGCAATCCCACGCGCTGACCGAAGCCTTCATCCGCGACAACAACCTGCTGCCAATCCTGTACCCGGATGACTGGGACGCCGACAAAAAGACCTGGACCACGACGGACCCGGAGAAAATCCCCACGCCGTGGAAAGCCGAGCGCATGTTCGCCAAGAAAGTGCGGACCATCGCCGAAGACAAGAAGACCGGCCTGATCACCTTGACGATCGAATGGACAGACCCGGAACTGGCCGCGAAGTGGGCAGGCGAACTGGTCAAGCGTGCCAACGAGGTGCTGCGTGCCAAAGCCATCGCCGAATCACAGACCAACCTCAGCTATCTGAACGAGCAGTTGACCAAGACCAGCGTCGTCGAACTGCAGCGCTCGATCTACAGCCTGATCGAATCCGAGATCAAGCAGGTGATGATCGCCAATGGCAGTGACGAATACGCGTTCAAGGTAGTCGATCCGGCGCGGGTTCCCGAACAACGCATCAGCCCCAAGCGCGCCCTCATCACGGGTGTCGGCGTCTTTGCCGGCCTGATGATCGGCTTCGTGCTGGCGCTGGCCTTGCCAAGGCGCAGCAAGACGCTGGCCTGAACGATCAGGCTTACTGCTGGCAATTCAGACGGCCAGCCCGGTCTTGTCCCGGATGAACCCGAGCAGGTTGGCATTGAAATGGGCGATGTCGAATGTCGCAGCGTGAGCCCGGATCGTATCGGCGTCGAAGCTGACGTCGCCGCGCTCGATTCTCTGCACGGCACCGATCAGGCCTGCTTCCGTCTGCTCGTGAAAGTGCAGGCCGGTGACGCCGTCGATTACCGTTTCCAGCGCGCCGCCACGACCGAACGCGATCACCGGCTTGCCGGTGGCCATCGCCTCCAGCGGTACGATGCCGAAATCCTCGACACCCGGAAACAGCAGCGCCTTGCAGCGCCGGTAGTGATCAAGGATGGCCGCCCGTGACTGCCGGCCGAGCACCTTCACATTCGGCCCGGCAATCGCCTTGATCTCATCGAACAGTTCACCGTCACCGATCACCACCAGCGGCAAACCCAGCTGATTGAACGCGCGCACCGCAAGGTCTGCCTTCTTGTAGCGAACCAGCGCGCCGACGATCAGATAAAAGCCTTCGTGCGCTGGCGCCAGTGTGAACTCGTTGATCTCGATCGGCGGATACAGCACTTCCGCATCTCGGCGGTAGAACTTGTTGATGCGCTTGACGACGAACGCCGAGTCGGCCAGGAAGTGATCGACACGGTCCGCCGACAGCCGATCCCACATTCGAAGGTAATGAATCATCGGCCGCATCATCAGCCGCGTGAACCAGCCGGCGTGGGCCAGATAGTCGTGATACATGTCCCAGACATAGCGCATCGGCGTGAAGCAATAGCAGACGTGCGCAACCTCCGGCGGCAAGACCACACCTTTGGCCGGCCCGCTTTCGGTGGAGATCACCAGGTCATAGCCGGACAGATCAAGCTGCTCCAGCGCGATCGGCATCAACGGCAAATACTTCTGGTAGAGCCGCTTCGCGAACGGAAGGCGGTGGATGAACGTGGTGCGGAGTTCGCGGTTAGCGAGAGGCGATGCCGCCACTACGTCCGGATCGTAGACGTTGGTGTAGATATCGGCGTCCGGGAACAGCGCCGCAAGCGCCTCCAGCACTTTTTCGCCCCCACGCCAGCTCATGATCCAGTAATGGACGATGGCGATCCTTGGTTTCAGTGCACTCATGCCGCCGCCGACGCACGCAGTTCAGCGAGCACTGCCTCAACCTTGGCCGCCACGTTCTCCCAGGAATGCCGACGAGCCTGGATCGGCCCGGCGATCTGCAGGCGCTGACGCAAGACGCTGTCGAACGCGAGCCGATCGATACCGTCCCGCAATGAATCAACCGAGAACGGATCTGCCGTCAGTGCCGCGTCACCCACAGCCTCCGGCAGCGAGGTAGCCGTGGTGGTCAGCACGGGTGTGCCGCCGGCCATCGCTTCGACGGGGGGCAGGCCGAAGCCCTCGAAATAGGACGGGAACAGCAGAGCGGTTGCGCCACGGTAATAGGAAGCCAGTTCGGAATCGGGAATATGCCCGACAAACACGAGGCGATCCGTCACGCCGAGCTTGCCGGCCAACGCCATGATGGCGGCGTCTGGATTGCCCGAGAGCACGAAGCGAACCTCGCTTGCTGCCTTCGACGTGGCGTAAGCCTCAAGCAGGCGATCAAGATTCTTGTGCAGCTTGCGACCGCCCACGTAGAGAAAATACGGATAGCCAGGTTGCCAGGCAGTGACCGGAGCAAAGAACGCCTCATCGACCCCGCAGCCCACAACCACCACCTGCGAAGGATCAGCTCCGGACCAGTCCAGCAGATCACGACGGGAGTAGTCCGAGATCGTCAGCACTCGAAAGCAGCCATGAACGGCCGGCTTCACTAGACGCTCGTAATAGGCACGCTTCAGCGCACCGGCCTCGCCAGGCACGCGCAAGTGAATCAGATCGCAGACCGTGAAGACCGCACGCTGTCGTGCGAACGCTGGCGGATTGAACCCGGGCGAGTAGAACAAGGCCTTGCGCGATGCCAGCAGTTGCGCGCCGCGCACGAAAGGATCGATGGGGCTCACCGGCGATGCTGGCCAGCCTGGCGCAAGGTAGCTGCCTTCGGGAAACAGTCGAGCGTGGAGCTCGGTTGTCATGCGGCCAATGCCGTGCGGGGCTTCCCAGCGGGTGTCGAAAATCATGGAAGTGCCGCTCATCTTGTTCGGCATGCTAAATAGTAAGTCCGTAATGACTAAATCCTGCAATGACTGATACCACACTGCCGCCAAACGCTAATGGCGCGTCCTTGATTGGCTTTAACCGGGCGACCGCATTCGTGATCGGCGTTTGCTTACTTTGTCCGTTGACAAACCTGAAGCTTGGCGATGTTCAATTGGTTGAAATATTCGGTTTATTCTTCGTTGCGTATGCCTACGGCGCATTTTCTCTCCGCCGTGGAACTCTGCACGCACATCGTGAAGTAATTTCGCTCGTCAAGCTATATGGCTTTTTTCTGCTGATTGTCACAGCGCTGGCGATCATAGCGCTGAGGCTTCAAACCTTTCCGCCATTCATTCTCAGCATACTAAAGACCCCGCCGTTTCTATCGCTCTCCAGAATTCTTCAGCTCGCTATCTGCATGATCGGTAGCACTCTGCTGATAATCTCAATGGTCAGAAATCCCAGACTTGTATCCGTAACTGCTCGCTATTTT
>NZ_CAISIQ010000041.1 GCF_903885465.1 uncultured Nevskia sp. | reverse complement strand
CGAACAGCTTTCCGTGGCTGAAGACCAGATCACTCCGGAGGCCTCGTTCGTTGAAGATCTCGGCGCCGATTCTCTCGACACCGTCGAACTCGTGATGGCACTCGAAGAAGAGTTCGAGATCGACATCCCGGACGAAGAAGCCGAAAAGATCGTCACCTTCCGTGACGTTCTCAGCTACATCAAGTCGCACACCAACCAGGCTTCCTGATCAGCCTGCGTAGCCTCACCTTCCTTTCATCCCATTCTGCTAACGACTCATGACGCGACGTCGCGTAGTCGTCACCGGCCTCGGTATCGTCTCGCCGGTCGGCTCTGATATCCCCACTGCCTGGGCGAATCTGCTTGCCGGATACAGCGGCATCAAGCCGATGACGGCCTATGACGTTTCGACCTACCCGACGCGGTTTGCCGGGCTGGTCGAGGGGTTCGATGTGCTGAAGTGGGTGGGCCCCAAGGAAGTTCGTCGCAACGACCCGTTCATTCATTACGGTGTCGGCGCGGCGAAGATGGCGGTGATCGACGCCGGACTGGAAATCACCGATGCCAACCGCGAGCGCATCGCGGTGATCGTCGGCTCCGGTATCGGCGGCATCGGAACCATCGAGGAGCAGTGCACGCTGCTCAATGGTCCGGGCGGCGTCAAGAAGGTTTCGCCGTTCTTCGTCGCCGGCTGCATCATCAACATGGTGTCCGGTGCGATCTCGATCGAACTGGGCCTGAACGGGCCGAGTTTCGGCATCGTCTCGGCCTGCACGACCGGGACGCATTCCATCGGCATGGCGCATCGGATGATCGTCTATGGCGATGCCGATGTCGTCATTGCCGGCGGTGCGGAAGCAGGCTCGGCTCCGGCCGGTGTCGCTGGCTTCTGCGCATCCAGAGCCTTGTCCACCCGCAACGATTCGCCCACCACGGCCAGCCGGCCCTGGGACCGTGATCGTGACGGTTTCGTGCTCGGCGATGGTGCCGGCGTGATGGTGCTCGAAGAGTACGAACACGCCAAGGCGCGCGGCGCGCAAATCTATGCGGAGCTGATCGGCTTCGGCCTGACCAGCGATGCGTTCCACATCACCCAGCCAGTACCGGGTGCGCCACAAGTTGCACGCTGCATGGTCAACGCAATCAAGGACGCGGGCATCAACGCCACGGACATCGATCACGTCAACGCCCACGCCACGTCGACCCCGCTGGGTGACGTTGCCGAAAGCGATGCGATCAAATCGGCACTGGGCGAGCACGCCTACAAGGTCGCGATCAGCGGCACCAAGTCGATGACCGGGCATCTGCTCGGCGCGGCCGGTGGCATCGAAGCGATCTTTTCGGTGCTGGCGATCCGCGACAACATCGCGCCGCCGACGATCAATCTGGATAACCCGGACGAAGGCTGCGATCTCGATTACACGCCGCACAAGGCGCGCGAGCGGAAGATCGACATCGCGATCTCCAACTCCTTCGGCTTCGGCGGCACCAACGGCTCGCTGGTATTCCGTCGCATCTGAACGGTATCCGGTCGCGCTGCGACCGGAACGCCTTGCCGCAATCGTTTGATTGAGACCGATGCTCCACTGCGCATTGCCCGCTTCAGTGGATCTGCTGGCCTTGCATCGCCGGTTTCCCGAGCGTTATCCCTTCCTGCTGCAATCCGTGGCCAGCCATCCCCAGGCCGGCCGCTACGATCTGCTGTTCGCGTTTCCTGAAGACGCGATCGAGGCGACAGCAGGTGACGGCGATTTCTTCGCCGCGCTCGACGACGCAGCCGCTTCGCTGAGCAGAACGGAAGATCACGGTCTGCCCTTCGTCGGCGGCTGGTTCCTGCTCGCGGGTTACGAAGCCGTGCGCTGGGTCGAGCCCAGATTGCGGCTGCCGATATCGCCGTATCGGCTGCCGGATGCGCTGGCCGTGCGCTGCACCGGCGCGATCGTCGTCGACCGTGTTGCCGGCACGGCACTGGGCCTGGACGAAGGCTCGATCGCGTCAATCAGGCAGATGGAACAGGACTGCGCGGCGACGATGTTTTCGAGCGCGACGCCCGTCGAGCAGACGCCGCCGACGATCACCGAGGATGACGAATTGCGTTTCCTCAGCGGCGTCTCGCGCATCCTCGACTACCTCGATGCCGGCGACGTCTTCCAGGTCAATCTGTCGCGGCGCTGGACGGCGCGTTACGGCGAGCCGGTCGATGCGACGGCGCTGTACGAACGCCTGCGCCGTGCCAATCCGGCGCCATTCGCCGGGCTCGCATCCTGGCGCGGCAGCACCGTGCTCAGCTCGTCGCCGGAACGGCTGATCGAACTGTCCGGCGGCATGGCGCAGACCCGGCCGATCGCCGGCACCCATGCCCGCGACCGCGCCGAGGACGAGCGCGATCGCGAACGCCTGATCGCCAGCCTCAAGGAGCGCGCCGAGCACGTGATGCTGATCGATCTCGAACGCAATGACCTCGGCCGCATCTCGGTACCGGGCACGGTCGAGGTCAGCGAGCTGATGACCGTCGAAAGCTATGCCCACGTCCATCACATCGTTTCCAACGTCCGCGGCCGGCTGCGCGATGGTGTCGGTCCCGGAGCGGCGCTGCGCGCAGTGTTCCCTGGCGGCACCATCACTGGCGCGCCGAAAGTCCGGGCGATGGAAGTGATCGCCGAACTCGAAGGCGAGGGCCGCGGCCCGTACACCGGCGCGATGGGTTATCTGTCTCGTTGCGGCCGGCTCGACACCAACATCCTGATCCGCACCCTGGTCTGCGAGGGCGATACCGTCAGCTTCCGCGCCGGTGCCGGCATCGTCGCCGATTCGAAGCCGCTGGCCGAACTCGCCGAGACTCGCGCCAAGGCGCGCGGCCTGTTGCTGGCGCTCGGAACGCCGGCGTGACGGCGCCGCTGCGCAGTCGCTGGAACGGCGCGTTTGCCGGATCGGTTCAGGTCGGCAACCGCGGCCTGCACTACGGTGACGGCGTATTCCGGACGATGCTGCTGCACGGCGGGGCCATCGTTACGGCCGATGCCCAGATCGAGCGACTGACCGCCGACGCCGCGGCGCTCGGTCTCGATGCGCCATCGCGTGAATTTCTGCTCGCCGAGCTTGCTGCCGTTGCCGATCTCGATGAAGCGATCCTGAAACTGATGCTGATCCGCACCGACACCGGGCGCGGCTATCCACCCCGGACCCACCGGGCCGATCTGCTGCTGCTCGCCTATCCGCCGCCCGACTGGCCGGCCAGTCACGCGATCGATGGCATCGCCGCAATCCGTTCGCCGGTGACCATGGCATCCCAGCCGCTGCTCGCCGGCATCAAGCATCTGAACCGGCTCGAACAGGTGCTGGCCAGCCGTGACTGGCCCGCGGATGTCGATGAAGCTCTGCTAGCCGACGAGCACGGCAATCCCGTCTGCGGCACCCGCAGCAACCTGTTCTGGGTCAGCAATGGCCGTCTGTACACGCCGGCACTCGATCGCTGCGGCGTGGCTGGCCTCACCCGCGCTCAGGTGCTGGCACTGGCCGCGCAGCTCGGCATCGATTGCACGATCGCCAGCCAGCCCTGGACGGCGCTGCAGTCGGCTGACGAAGCTTTCCTTTGCAACAGCCTGATCGGCATCTGGCCCTTGCGACGGCTGGACGATCATCTCTATCCGGTCGACAGACCGATCACCCGTCGCCTGCAGACGGCCCTTGTCCATCCATTGGCCCATCCATTCCGAGGAGTTTGATGAGCACGCCAAAGAAGCCAAAAAAAACCAAACCGGAGCGTAGCTGGCTAGGCCGGATGTTCCGACGCTTGCTCACATTGATGCTGACCCTGGTGCTGGCGGCAGTTGCGCTGCTGTTCGACGCTCACCAGCAGCTCGATGCGCCGCTGGGCTTGAGCGAGCCGCGCAACTTCGATATCGAAGCCCGCAGCAGCCTGCCGAAGATTCTCGCGAACGCCAACGAACAGGGCATCTTTGCCGCGCATCGCCAGGCGATCTACCTCGGCCTGCTGGCAAGAATCGACGGCCGCGCCGCCGCGGTGAAGGCTGGCGAATACCGGGTCGAACCGACGATGACGCCACGCAGCCTGCTGGCGCTGTGGGTGTCCGGCAAGACCGTGCTGCACGAACTGCAGCTGATCGAAGGCTGGCGTTTTGCCGATGCGCTGAAGAAGGTGCGGGAATCGCCGGTGCTGACCCAGACCCTGGCACCCGACCTCGACGAGGCCGGCCTGATGGCCGCACTCGGCCAGCCCGGCAAGTCACCCGAAGGCCGCCTGTTCCCGGATACCTACCGGTTCAGCAAGGGCATGAGCGATGTCGCTTTCCTGCGCAAGGCCGTCGCTGCGCAGGAGCAGGTGCTGGCCGAGGAATGGGCGGGCCGTGATCCGAACCTGCCGTACGATGGTCCCGAACAGGCGCTGATCATGGCCTCGATCATCGAGAAGGAGACCGGCGTGGCCGCGGAACGCGAACAGATTGCCGGCGTCTTCATCCGCCGTCTGCAGATCGGCATGCGCCTGCAGACCGATCCGACCGTGATCTACGGCATCGGCAGCAGCTACGACGGCAACATCCACAGCCGCGACCTGCTCACCGACACGCCCTACAACACCTACACCCGCGACGGCCTGCCGCCGACGCCGATCTGCTTGCCGGGCCGCGCCTCGGTCCACGCCGCGATGCACCCGGCAGCCGGCAGCACGCTGTACTTCGTCGGCAAGGGCGACGGCAGCCATCAGTTCTCGGCGACCCTGGCCGAGCACAATGAAGCCGTACGCCGCTATCAGCTCGGCGGCCGTGGGGCTGCGCAGTGAGCCGTGGTCTCTTCGTGGTGCTCGAAGGCGGCGAGGGCGCCGGCAAGGGTTCGGTGCTGTCGGCAGTCGCTGAATGGCTACTTGCTCAAGGCATCGAACCGCTGTGCACGCGCGCCCCAGGCGGCACTGCCGAAGGCCAGGTCATTCGCTCGGCGCTGGTGCAGAGCGGCGCCAACTGGGAGCCGACCGCCGAACTGCTGATGATGATGGCCGACCGCGCCCAGCATGTCGGCCGGCTGATCCGCCCGGCGCTGGCCGCCGGCCGCGTCGTGCTCTGCGACCGCTTTGTCGGCTCGACGATCGCCTACCAGGGCGGTGGCCGCGGGCTTTCGTCCGAAGTCATTCTCGAACTGCAGAAGATCGCTGCCGATGATGTCGCGGCCGACCTGACTATCCTGCTCGACGTGTCGCCGGCAATCGGCCTGAAGCGCAGCCTGAAGCGGCTGGCCGAAGAAAAGTCCAGCGAAGATCTGTTCGAGAGACTGGATATCGGCTTCCACGAGCGCGTACGTGCCAGCTTTCTCAAGCAGGCAGCAGCCGATACGGAGCACTGGGCCGTGATCGACGCCAGCCGGCCGATCGTCGAAGTCATCGGCGACGTTCAAGCCCGCTTGGCTGAGCGGATCGAGCAACGCTCGGCAGATTGGGCGGGGCCGTAAGTCCCCTCATGCCCGCGCAGGCGGGCATCCAGTTTCAGCCGTAGCGCGCTGCCGGCAACGAAGAACTGGATTCCCGCCTGCGCGGGAATGACGATGTTTGCGAGGACGCGACGAACAGGCCTTAAGTCGCAGAGACAGCCAGCAGTTCCGCCAGCATGCTGGCCACGGTCGCCGTCGCGCGGCGCAGATCGTTCAGCCGCAGCTTTTCGTCCGCGGCGTGACCGTTCGCTTCGCCCAGGGTGCGCGGGCCGGCGCCGTAGAGCACGGTGGGAATGCCGGCGGCCGTGTAGTGACGGGCATCGGTGTACAGCGGCACGCCGTGTTCGGTGATGGCGGTGCCGAAGTAGTGCTCGCCATGTTTCTGCAGCGATTCGGTCAGCCGTTCGGCACCCGGCAGCTTCACCAGCGGCAGCGCCAGCAGCACACGGCGAATCTCGATGCGGATGCCGGGCAGGCTCGCTGCGGTGGTTTCGATCAACGCTCGTAGCTCAGCTTCCGCCTGCGCCGGAATCTCTTCCGGAATCATTCGCCGATCGATGCGGAACGTGACCCGATCCGGCACGACGTTGGTGTTGATACCGCCCTCGATCAGGCCGACGTTCAAGGTCGGGCTGTTGATGCCGTAAGTGCTCGACGAGCGCTTGGCCAGCTCGGCGCGTGACGCATAGAGCGCGCTGAGGATGGTCGTCGCAGCCGCCAGCGCATCGACACCGGATTCCGGCATCGCCGCATGGCCCTGCTTGCCGCGCACCGTCACTTCCAGATGCAGACAACCGTTGTGCGCGGTGGTCACCGCATAGGAAAAGCCGGCGCTGAGCGCGTAATCCGGCTTGCTCAAACCCTGTTCCAGCAGCCAGCGCGGGCCGATATCACCGCCCACTTCCTCGTCGTAGGTGAAGTGCAGTTCGATGTTGCCATCGAGCTTCAATCCAGCTGCAGCAAGCTTGCGCAGCGCCAGCAACGCGAAGGTATAGGTCGCGAAGTCAGACTTGCTGACGGCCACACCGCGGCCGACCATCTCGGCGCCATGCACCGGATCGTCGATCACCACCGCGCCGTAAGGATCCTGCGTCCAGCCCTGGCCCGGCGGCACCACATCGCCATGCGCGTTGAGCGCGATCGTCGGCCCATCGCCGCTGCCGAAGCGCTGACGGACGATCAGATTGGTCGCTGAAATCATGCCGACGGCACGCGCCTCGGCCTCCGGCACGGGATGAGCCTCGACTTCGAGACCCAACGCTTCTAGCAGGCTCTTCGCCTTCGCGCCATGGGCCGCGCAGTCGCCAGGCGGATTGTCGGTCGGCACCTTGACCAGTTCGGCGAGGAAGGCGCAGGCCTCGGCGAAATCGGCATCGACTTCGCGGGCGATGGCGTCGTGGAATGAATCGGTCATGTCGCGGGATAGCTCAGGAGAAAGTCGGTGAATACGCGCGTGGCGACATCGGCATCGTCGGCGCTCATGGTTTCCGCCGGGTTGTGGCTGATGCCGCCATTGCCGCAGCGGACGAACAGCATGCCGATGTCGGTGATCGCGGCCATCTTCATCGCATCGTGGCCGGCACCGCTGGGCAGATGGCGCGGTGCCGGATTGCCGGTGACGCGGCGGATGCTCGCCGCCCACTGCGCCTGCAGGCGGGTCGCGCAAGGTGCGCAGGCGGCGGCCAGAACCTGGGTCAGCACGATGTCGACCTTGCGCCGTTCGGCGATCGCATCAATCTCCGCGAGCACATCGACGACCGCCGCATCGCGCAGCAGATCATCGGCGGCGCGAATGTCCAGGCTGAAGGTGCAGCGGCCGGGAATGACATTGATCGCGCCGCCCGGCACTTCCAGACGGCCAACCGTGCCGACCAGACCGGGCACGCCGCTGCAGCGCCGCTCGACGTAAAGAATCAGCTCCGCTGCGGCTGCCGCAGCATCGTGGCGCAGATGCATGGGCACTGTGCCGGAATGGCCAGCGAGACCCGTGATGCTGCCGGTGTAGCGATGACTGCCGGCGATCGAGGTGACCACGCCGAGCGGCTGGTCTTCGTCGAGCAGCACCGGGCCTTGCTCGATGTGAACTTCGACATAGCCGAGCAGGCTGGCCGGGTCGCGTGCGATTGCCGGAATCTGCTCGGGATCGAAACCGGCCTCCAGCATCGCCGCACGCAGGGTGACGCCGTTGCCATCGACGGCATCGAGCAAAACAGGATCGAACTGGCCGACGACCGCACCGCTGCCGAGGAAGGTCGACTTGTAGCGCACGCCTTCTTCTTCGCTGAAGGCGATGATCTCCAGCGCGTACGGCAGCTTCAGGCCGCGCTGACGCAAGTCCAGGGCGACCAGGATCGGCAACACGATGCCGAGCCGACCGTCGTACTTGCCGCCATCGACGACGGTGTCGTAATGCGAGCCGGTCAGCAGCGTCTTCGCGTTCGGCTGCTCGCTGTACAAGCGGCCGACGACATTGCCGACCGCGTCGATCTCAACGCTCAAGCCGGCCGCCAGCATCCAGTCGCGGATCAACGCGGCCGTCTGGCGATGGGCCGGGCTCAAGTAGGAACAGGTCAGGCCATCGGCCTGATCGCTGTACTGCGCCAGGCAGTCCAGCATGGCCAGGATTTCGCTGCCGGCCGCGGAGGACACGCTGTCGTAAAGCCGGAAGCCGGCGATGCGATCGATCTGCTGCAGTGCCGTCTTTCGTTCAGTGTCGAGGTCGTGATCGAGGCGCTGCATGAATGCGGCGATCACCGAACTGCGGTTGTGGCCGCGCACGGCGAGCACGAACGGGAAACCGAACTTTGTGTTGTAGGCGTCGTTCAGCGTCTGCAGCGTCGCGAACTCGCCCGGCGTGCAGGCATCGAGGCCGGCGCCCTGCTGTTCACGCGTCGATTCGGCGGTCAGCTCCTTGCGCACCGCGGCGCGGCCGGCCAGCTCGGGATGGGCGCGGATCAGCTTCAGCTGAGCGTCGATACCGGCAGCATCGACCGCCGCGCACATCGCTTCATGCAACTGCAGCCGCGAGCTGAACGGCCGTAGCGGCAGCACGGCTTCGGCGACCCAGGGCGAGTGCTCGAAGATGCCGGCGAGGGCGGCGACGAACGCATCGGCGCTGGCCGCATTCAGTTCATTGAGCGCGATCATGGCTGGGGCTCGTAGGGATGCGTCGCGATCCAGTGCCGGGCGATGTCGATGCGCCGGGTGATCCAGACCTTGTCGTGCTGAAGGACATAGTCGAGAAAGCGTTCCAGCGCGGCGATGCGCGCCGGCCGGCCGATCAGCCGCGCATGCAGACCGATCGACAGCATCTTCGGTGCATCGAGCCCAGCGGGATCGCCTTCCCGATAGAGTACGTCGAAAGCGTCTTTCAGATAGTCGAAGAACTGGCTGCCGGAGTTGAAGCCCTGCATCGCCGCGAAGCGCATGTCGTTGCTATCGAGCGTGTAGGGCACCACCAGATGCGGCCGGCGAGTGCCGTCGCCAAGGGCGACTTCGGTCCAGTACGGCAGATCGTCGGCATAGGAATCGGCGTCGTAGACAAAGCCGCCGTGCTCGACGACCAGGCGCCGCGTGTTCGGGCTGTCGCGGCCGGTGTACCAGCCGAGCGGAGCAGCGCCGGTCAACTCGCGCTGGATCGCCACGGCCTCGGCCATGTGCGCGCGTTCGGTGGCTACATCGATGCCCTGATAGCTGATCCAGCGCAGACCGTGGCAGGCGATCTCGTGGCCGAGTTCGCGGTAAGCCGAAAGCGCTTCGGGATGTCGCTGCAAAGCCATCGCGACGCCGAACACGGTCAACGGCAGGCTGCGCGATTCGAAGGCGCGCAGCACGCGCCACAGGCCGGCGCGCGAGCCGTATTCGTAGATCGATTCCATGCTCATGTGGCGCATCGGAAACGAGGCGGCGCCGATGATCTCGGACAGGAAGGTCTCCGAGCCGGCATCGCCATGCAGCACGTTGTTCTCGGCACCTTCCTCGTGATTGAGCACGAACTGCAGCGCCACTCTCGCGCCGCCCGGCCAGCGCGGATGCGGTGGCCGCCGACCGTAGCCGATCAGGTCGCGATCGTAGGTCTCAGGCGACATCGGCGAACACGGCCTTCAGGTCGATGCCGTCCTCGCGGTGCTCGACCAGATTCAGGTCTTCGAGCACATGGCGCAGATGCGCCTGCATCAGCTCGATCGCGGCCGTGTCGCCGCGTTCCAGCGCGGTGCACAGCGCCTGATGCTCGTCCGGCGGACAGGACGAAGCACCGGGCTGCTGATAGACGGCGATGATCAGCGAGGAGCGCGATACCAGTTCGCGCAGCAGGCGGGTCATCGTCGCGTTGCCGGCGATCTCGGCGATGATCAGATGGAAGTCACCGGACAGCTTCAACATCGTGCGGCGATCGTTGTCGCGCCAGGCCAGCTTCTCCCGCGCCAGATGCTCGCGGATGCGGCGGACGTCGGCGCGGGTGGCGCGTTGGATGAAGCGGGCGACGATGCCGGCTTCGAGCACGCCGCGCGCTTCGAAGATGTCCCGCGCTTCCTGCACGGTCGGCTGGGAGACAATGGCGCCGCGGTTCGGCATCAGGGTCACCACCTGCTCATGCGCCAGCCGTTGCAACACCTGGCGGATGCGGGTGCGGCCGATGCCGAAGATCTCGCAGAGCTTGTCCTCGATCAGCCGCGTACCCGGTGGCAGCGAGTGATCCATGATCGCGCCCCAGATGCGCTCGTAAGCCTTTTCGATGCCGGAGCCGACGGCCGCGCTGGATTCGGCTGCGGCGACGGTCGTCGTCTTGCGTGCTGCTTTGATCTTCGAAGCCGTGTCGGCTGATGGGGCTAGTTTGGGAGGCATGTCGTTCGGCAGTTTCCAGACTGTTTCAGCGTGATTCGCAATCGAAAACGAGCACTGCTTTTGTACACGAAAGTGACATTGAATTGTCGTCAATATCAGACGGCAAAAGACGGACCACTCGCAGCCAGCATCGGCCGGCCAAGCACATGGGTTTCACGGATCGCAAGGTCTGGCGCCAGCGTCATCAGCACCAGCAACTCTTCGGAAAGACTCCGGCAACGCGCGATGCGCCTTTCCAGCAGCGGCGTCGCTTTCAGATCGAGGACGATGAAATCCGCTTCGCTACCAACGGCCAAGGTGCCGATGCGATCGGCCAGCCCGAGGATGCGGGCGCCGGCCAAGGTGGCGAGATAGAAAGCCCGCAGCGGCGTCAGTCGCTGGCCTTGCAGCTGCGCGACCTTGTAGGCCTCGCTCATGGTTTTCAGCATGCTGAAGCTGCTGCCGCCACCGACGTCGGTGGCCAGCGCGTAGCCCATGCCGACGGCATCGCAGGCAGCGAGATCGAACAGGCCGCTGCCGAGATAGAGGTTCGAGGTCGGCGAGAACGCGCAAGCCGCACCGGTAGCGGCCATTCGCTCGCGGTCTGTGGTGTCGAGATAGATGCAGTGCGCATAGATGGCGCGCTCGCGCAGCAGGCCGTAATGCTCGTAGACATCGAGATAGCTGCGCGACTTCGGAAACAGCTCGCGCACCCAGGCGACTTCGCCGAGGTTCTCGGCCAGATGGCTGTGAATGAAGCTGTCCGGATAGTCGCGCGCCATCCGGCCGGCGCTCTGCAACTGGGCGTCGGTGGAGGTCGGCGCGAAGCGCACGGTGATCGCGTAGTGCAACCGCTCGCGACCATGCCAGTGCTCGATCAAGGCACGGGTATCGCGCTCGCCGTCGATCGCGGTATCGCGCAGATCGTCCGGGCAGTTGCGATCCATCAGGCATTTGCCGGCGATCAGTCTCAGCCCGCGTGCTTCGGCGGCGGCGAAGATCGCTTCCGCCGAGGCGCGATGGACGCTGCCGAGCACCTGCGCCGTTGTGGTGCCGTTGCGCATCAGCTCGTCGAGGAAGAACTCGGCGACTTCGCGCGCCGCAACGGCGTCGGCGAAGCGGCGTTCTTCGGGGAAGGTGTAGTGGGTCAGCCAGTCGAGCAGATCGGTACCGCCCGAGGCGATCATGTCGGTCTGCGGATAATGGATGTGGCTGTCGATGAAACCGGGCAGCAGCAGCGCATCGCGATGCTCGATCAGCGGCACGCCGGCAGCGGCGCCATTCAGCAACTCGGTGGCGGGGCCGACGGCAGCGACCTTGCCATCGGCGATCAGCAGCAGGCCGTCGTCCAGATATTCGTAAGCGGACGCATCGTCCTGCGTGCCCGGATCGCCGCTGAAACGCAGCAGCCGGCCGCGATGGGCGACGGTTGCCTGCAGAGGACTGTCAGTGCGGAGCGCCATGCTCGATCCAGGTCAGTACGGTGGCGCGTTCGGCGTCGGTCATGCCGGTCAGATTGCCGATCGGCATCGCGTGGCTCGCGATCTGCTGCTGCATCGGCGCGGTCTGCGCAAGGATGTGTTCGGGGCTGTCGAGCAGCACGCCTTTCGGTGCTACCGCAAAGCCCGGCTGAGTCGGCGCGGCGGCATGGCAACCGGCACAGCGCTGGGTGACGATCGTCTGCACGGCGGCGAACTCGGCGGCGGGGGCGAGGCTGGTCGGTGTCGGCTCAGCTCTGCGTGGCGTCAGCGCCAGGGCAACTGCGGCGAGCAGCAGCAAGCCGATGATCAAGCTCGTCGGTGAAGTCTTGCCGCCGCGTTCATGGGCCTTGTGGCGGGCCACGAACCAGGCGCGGATTGCGGCACCGGCGGCGCTCATCGCGATCAGCACCAGCCAGTTGTAGCGGGCGCCATAAGTCATCGAGTAGTGGTTCGAGATCATCACCAACAGCACCGGCAAGGTGAAATAGGTGTTGTGCACCGAACGCTGCTTGCCGCGGATGCCGTGGATCGGGTCCGGCTCGCGGCCCTGTTTCTTCGCTTCCACCAGTTGACGCTGGCCGGGAATGATCACGAAGAAGACGTTGGCGACCATGATCGTGCCCAGCGTGGCGCCGAACTCGATGTAGGCGCCGCGGCCGCTGAACAGATGGCACAGCGCCCAGGCTTCGACGCCAAGCAGCAGCGCGATCACGGCTGCCAGCGCTCGCTCATTGCGCGCCAGCGGCGAACGGCACAGCCCGTCATAGACCAGCCAGCCGACGATCAGAAAGCCGAGGCCGATCGCGATCGCCAACGGCTTGCTCAGCGCCATTACCGCCGGGTCGATCAGATAGATCTCGGCCTGCGCGTAATACAGCAGGCAGAGCAGGAAGAAGCCGGACAGGAAGGTGCTGTACGCCTCCCAGTAGAACCAGTGCAGATGCGGCGGCAAGGTTGCGGGGGCGACGCGGTACTT
Source organism: uncultured Nevskia sp. (assembly GCF_903885465.1). Taxonomy (GTDB): domain Bacteria; phylum Pseudomonadota; class Gammaproteobacteria; order Nevskiales; family Nevskiaceae; genus Nevskia. The sequence continues at coordinate 10 of NZ_CAISIQ010000041.1, read as the reverse complement.
CTGCGGGTTG
>NZ_CAISIQ010000040.1 GCF_903885465.1 uncultured Nevskia sp. | reverse complement strand
GTGCCGATGATGCCGGCGACCGATGACAGGTTGATCACCGAGGCACCCGGCTTCATCACCCGCAGCGCGTGCTTCATGCCGAGGAACACGCCGGTGACGTTGACCTCCATGACCCGCTTGAAGTCATCGACCTCGCACTGGGTGATCAGCGCCGCGGTCTCGATGCCAGCGTTGTTGACCAGCACCTGCAGGCCGCCGAGCTTGGCAACCGCCGCCGCGACGGCCTGTTCCCACTGCGCCTCGACAGTCACGTCATGGTGGAAGTATTCGGCCTTGCCACCGGCGGCGCGGATGCGAGCCACCGTGGCTTCACCGACCGAGTCCAGCACGTCGGTGACCAGCACCGCGGCACCGGATGCCGCCAGCGCTTCTGCCACCGCGGCGCCGATACCGCGGGCACCGCCAGTGACCAGCGCGACCTTGCCATCCAATCGAAAAGGGTTGCTCATCTTGTTCTCCTCGCTACGCGATCGTGATTTTTGATTTTGAGGGACTGGCTCACTGCGCCGTATAGCCGCCATCGATGACCAGCTCTGAGCCGGTCACGAACTTCGACTCGTCACTGGCCAGATACAGCACGCCGTAGGCGACGTCCATGACCTCGCCGACGTGGCCGATCGGATGCAGGCTGTCGAGCCCGGCACGGCCTTCGGTCACGTCGCCGACCGACTTCAGGAAAGCTTCGACCATCGGCGTCAAGATATAGCCCGGATGCACCGAATTGACGCGCACCTTGAGGCCATTCTTGCCGCAGTGCAGGGCCGCCGATTTGGTGAAGATGCGCACACCGCCCTTGCTGGCGTTGTAGGCGGCGAGATTCGGATCGCCAACGATGCCTTCAATCGACGCGATGTTGATGATCGAGCCGTTCTTGCCGGTCATCACCGGGATAGCGTGCTTGGTGCCGAGGAACACGGCGTCCAGATTGACCGCCATGGTCTTGCGCCAGTCGGCCAGGGTCGTGTCGGCGGCGCTACCGGCGATTCCCACGCCGGCATTGTTGACCAGGACATGAAGCCCGCCGAAGCGTTCGACGGTGGCTGCGATGATCTTCGGCCAGCTGGCCTCATCGGTCACGTCCTGCTCGATGAAGATCGCGTCGCCACCCGCGGCCTTGATCGCCTTGACCACTTTCTCGCCGGCAGCGATATCGAGGTCGCTGACCACGACTTTCGCGCCTTCCTTCGCCAGCAGCAAAGCACAAGCCTCGCCGATTCCTTTCGCGCCACCGGTGACCAAAGCCACCTTGTTACTGACTCGCGCCATGTTTCTTCTCCTCGCCGCTGTTCTGCTGTTTTTGGGGACTGCTGTTTGAGGGAGCGACGCTAACAGGCGCTACCCCTGCCTCCCCTACACACACGGGTAGGGCCGCTCATGACAGGCGGTATGCCTATTGCCTGTAGCGACAGGAAGCGCGTTCGCGCTATCCACCTTCAGCATCGGGAATACCGTATCCATGAAACCTCATCGCCTGCTGGCCGCCTTGCTGCCGGCCCTGATCCTCGGTCTCAATGGCTGTGGCAAACGGACCGAAGCGCCCTCGCCTGCCGCTGGCGCAGCAGCACCGGCTCACGTGTTCAGCGAGGAAATCCGCACTCGCCAGCAACTGGTACAGGTAGCGCTGGCGCGCGAGCCGGCAGACCTGATCCTGCGCGGTGCCAAGGTGCTGAACGTGGTCACCCGTGAATGGCTGCCGGCGCAGGACATCGTCATCAAGGGCTCGCGGATCGCCTGGGTCGGGCCGCAGGGCGGCTGGCCGGGCACGGCCGCCGAGACTGTCGATGCCAGCAGCGAATGGGCGGTGCCCGGCTTCGGCGAATCGCACAAGCACATCGAGAGCACCTATCTGACACCAGAGTACGAAGCGGCGCTGGTGATCCCGCACGGCAACACCTGGACGGTCGAGGACAGCCACGAAATCTCCAATGTGATCGGCGAACACAACGTCGATTTCTGGCTGCGCGCCGAACGTGCCGGCAGCCCGCTGAAGATCTTCCCGTCGATTGGCTCGGCAACGCCGCCCACGGTCTACGAGCATGGCGGCGGCTATTACGGCTACCGCGAGATGTCGGCCTTCATGGAAGCCGATCCGCGGGTGATCTCGCTCGGCGAAGTGATGGACTGGCCGGCGGTCAATGATCCGAGCAACGGCGCTCATCAGCGCATCTGGGAAATGATCCAGGCGACGGTCGATCACGATGGCGTTGTCGAAGGTCACGGCGGCGGGCTGGTCAAGGCCGAGGAAATCAACGCCTTCGCCGCGGCTGGTCTGTCGTCCGATCACGAGGCGCGGCTGCCGCAGGAAGCCTTCGACAAGCTGCGCCGCGGCGTCTTCATCGAATCGCGTGTCGATCTCACCCGCGTGCTGATCCCGCTGCTGCTCAAGGAAAACCTGCAGGACTGGTCGAACATCTCGGTGACCACCGACGACCGCGATGTGCTCGCCACCCAGCAGCTCGGCTCGATGGACTACAACATCCGCACCGCGATCGAAGCCGGCCTGGCGCCGGAAATCGCCTATCAACTCGGCAGCTACAACACCGCACGGCACTTCCACATCGAGCATCTGGTCGGCTCGATCGCACCCGGCCGTTATGCCGACGTGGTGCTGCTCAGCGATCCGAAAACGGTGGCGATCAGCCGCGTCTATGCCAACGGCAAACTCGCCGGCAAGGGCAAGGACTACCAGCTGCCGATCCCGAAGATCGACTACCCGGACTGGGCGCTGCAGACGATCAAGCTCGGTCGCGAAATCGGCGCCGCCGACTTCCGCATCGAAGCCCCCGCCGGCCGCAAGGACGTCAAGGTCGCGCTGATGGAGCCGTTCTGGTTCGCACCCGACTTCATCACCGACACCCTGCCGGTGCAGGCCGATGGCAGCGTCGTCGCCGACCCGGCGCGCGGCATCATCAAGGTGGCGCTGGTCGATCGCTATCACGGCACTGGGGCGGTCTCGAAGATGTTCTGGCGCAATGTCGGGCCGAAGACGCCAGGCGCCGCCCTCGCCAGTTCGCAGTCGCACGACCTGCACAACATCTGGGTCGCCGGCAATGACGACGCGGCGATGGCACTGGCAGTCAACACCATCGCCGGCATGCACGGCGGCTGGGCGCTGGTCAGCGAAGGCAAGGTGGTCGCCAAGGTGCAACTCGACATCGGCGGGTTGATGACCGCGCGGCCGGTCAACGAAGTCGCTGCCGAGATGGAGCGCCTGCACCAGGCCGCCGACGCCATGGACTGGATCAACAACCCCGGCCTGCCGGATCGCATGCGCTTCGCCTTCCTCACCGCCTCGCCGTGGAAATGGCAGCTGGTCGCGCCCTATGACGGCAACCCGGGCGGCTTCGTCAATGTGGTCACCGGCGAAACCCATGCGGTGATCTGGTAACCGGCGCGATGCGCGCATGGGTGCATGCGGTTGCGGCGCTGCTGTTGTTCGGCATGGGCAGCGCGCCGCTGCAGGCGCATCTGCTGAACATGACGAAAGTGCAGCTGAACCTTGGGGCCGACGGCAGCGTCGCCGTCGAGCTGTCGCTGGACCTGACGCGCGCAGCCGGCGGAGGCACGGCCTACTACCAGTTCAGCCGTGCCGCTACGCCGCTGAGCGATGCCGCACTCACGCCGCTGCTGAACAAGCTGGCGCAGGCCATCGAGGTGCGACTGGACGGTGCGGCGATTCCGCTGCAGGTCGGCGAAGTCCGTCTGCCGTCCACCTTGCCCGAAGCCGAATTCCTGAGCCCGGTCGCCTGGCCGATGACCGAAATTCAACTGCACGGTGCGCTGCCCGCCCATGCGAGTGGCGCCTTGCAATTGCGTTTCGATCCCGCGTTCCCGTTCGAGGAACCGATTGCGCTGACTTTGCAGCGCCCGGACAACGGCGGCCGCATGACGCGTTGGCTGGTTGCTGGTCAGCTGAGTCCGCTGTTCCCACTGGAAGCCAGTGCTATCTCAGTCGCTGCCGCGTCTGAACAAGAACCAGCATGGCAGACGCTGGCTCGCTATCTGCGCTTCGGCTTCCTGCACATCATCCCGCGCGGCCTCGATCACATGCTGTTCGTGGTCGGGCTTTATCTCGGCACGCGCAAGCTCCGCAGCCTGCTTTTGCTGGTGACGACGTTCACTGTCGCCCATTCATTGACCTTGATCCTGGCCAGCTTCGGTGCGCTGCGCGTTCCTGCTGCGGTGGTCGAACCGCTGATCGCGCTGTCGATCGCCTGGATCGGTATCGAGAACCTGCGCTCCGATTCCACTCGCGTCAGCCGCAGTCGCGTGTTGATGGTCTTCGCCTTCGGCCTGCTGCACGGCCTCGGCTTCGCGGCTGCGCTCAAGGAACTGGGCTTGCCGCCGTCGAACTTCGTCGGCGCGCTACTCAGCTTCAATGTCGGCGTCGAACTCGGTCAGCTTGCGGTGATCGCGCTGGCCTTGCTGCTGAGCTTCCGCTGGCGACAACACGCGTCCTATCGGCGCCGGATCGTGATGCCGGGTTCTCTGGCGATCACGCTGCTGGCGCTGCTCTGGGCAGGACAGCGCCTGATCGCTTGAACACGCTCACGCAGAGCGGCGCATCGCGGCGATGCGCTTCATGCGATCGGCGATCAAGCTGCCCTCGAAAGCCTCCGCCGCGACGACCGGCAGACGCCGCCGCCAGTTCGGATGCTCGTCGATGGTTCCCGGCACATTCGGTTGTTCGATGACGCCAAGCAGATCCTCGAGCGGAATCAGCGCCAGCGGCGATGGCGTTGCCGCCACGAAAGCACAGGCGGCGTCGACGACCGTGGTCGGCGCGTCGACTGCCGGCATCTCGCCCGCCGCGACGCCGGCATGGACGAACGCCGCCCACAGCTTGCCGCGATCGATCTCGCGGCTGGCGCGGTCGCTGGCCTCACTCTGGCCTTCACCGTACAGCGCGAGCTGGGCGCGCCAGTCGATGTCTCGCGCCGTCCACCAGCCGGCAACGGTGGCTAGATCGTGCGTCGTGGTCATCGAAACCACGTCCACCAGCCAGCGCCCGGGCTCGATGAACAGGCCCCAGTCGCGCTCGAACCACAGCACCCGCATGCCGAGAATGCCGGCCGGGCTCATGCGCTGGCGGAAGCCATCCGGCACGGTGCCCATGTCCTCGCCGATGATCACGGCGCGATGGCGCCAGGATTCCAGTGCGATCAGACCGAACAGCGCTTCGATCGGATATTGCAGATAAGCGCCTTCACGCGGACCGGCACCATCGGGTACCAGCCACAGGCGGCCGAGGCCGATGACGTGGTCGATGCGCAGGCCGCCGGCATGGCGCAGCTGCGCGCGCAGCAGTTCGAGGAACGGCGCATAGGCGCCATCGATCAGGGCGCGCGGCGAGTAGGCGGTCAGGCCCCAGCATTGGCCGAGCGCGTTCAGCGCATCCGGCGGCGCGCCGACCGACAGGCCCTGCAGGAAATCCTGCGGCCGGCTCCAGCCGTGACTGCCACCACCATCGGCACCGACCGCGAGATCGCTGATCAGGCCGATCGCCATGCCGCCGGCTTTCGCAGCGGTCTGTGCGCCTTTCAAGCCCAGATCGGCCAGCCATTGCAGGCGCAGATGGAAGGCGACTTCGTCAGCCTGCGCTTCGGCGAACGCGGCGACTTCGGCACTGAGCGGATCGCGAAACGGCGCCGGCCACTCTTGCCAGTGCCACAGCGGCGGCGTCTGCGCGAGGAAATGCGCCTGCAGCGCTTCGAAGCGGGCGTGATCGCGCAGGCTCGCACCGCCCTCGGCGATGAAGCGCGCACAGTCTTCGCGCAGCGTTTCCGGCAAGGCATCGAAGCCGGCGAGCAGCAGGCGCGCCAGCCGCAGCCGGATGCGCGCGGCAGCCGGCCAGTCAACCAGCGGCTCGGCTTCGAGACGCGCGCTTTCCTCGGTCAGACCTTCGGCGGCCAATGCAGCATCGACAGCGGCCCGACCGAACACTTCCGAGAGATCGACGTGCAGCGCATTCAGGAACAGACGGCTCGATGGCGAATACGGACTGAAACGCTCGACATCGGCCGCGAACAACGCATGCACCGGGCTGACCGCCAGCGCATCGGCACCACGCTCGCCCAGGCTGCGCGCGAAACCCGCGAGGCCGGCATAGCTGCCGATGCCGCCATCGCCAGCCGAACGCAGCGAATAGATCTGCGCGGTCAGGCCCCAGAGGCGGCGCTCGCCGACCAGATCCTGCACCGTGAACGCAGACGGCGGCACCACGGCAAGCTGCACTTGCTGGTCATTGAGGCTGAGCGCGTGATAGCCGATGGTGTCGAACGGGCCGATGCTGCAGATGCCGTGGGTGCTGCAGGCGGCACTGCCAGTCAATGTCTCGCCGCTTTCCAGAATCAAGGTGTAGGCACGCGCGGCTTCTTCGGCAATGCGGCCGACTTCGACGGTCTCACCAGCCCGCACCACCAGCATCGGCGCCAAGCGCGCGTTGTCGCGTTCGTCGCTGAGCCGATGCAGTTCCCGAGCGCAGGCTTGTTCATCGTCTACCTGATAGCCAAGCGCACCGAGCACCGCCTGCAAGGTCGTGAGGCTGACTTCGCGATGCACGCCCTGCCAATCGATCCAGTGCGTCGCCAGACCGGCAGCGATGGCGAGTTCATGCAATGCGGACATCGTTCAACGCTCCGATGAGCTCAAGTGGGTTTGGTCATGGCTGATGCTGTGATCAACACGACGCTGTAAGCGGCAACGGTCAGGCTGCCGCCTTCGACGATCGCTTCCGCAGCCTCGGGTGTCGCACTGTCTGTGAGCAGGCGCCATGCCAGACGCGGTTCCGGCAGCAGGAAAGTCGCGTCATCGGACGAGCCGTTGACCAGCACCAGGCTGACATCGACGATGCCGCCCTCGCGCTGGCCATCGGCCAGCACCGCGCGGCGCAGGATCACGCGACGGCCGTGCATGTCCTGCCAGGCTTCGGGCGTCATCTCGTCGGCGCGTTCGTCGAACCAGGCGATGTCGGCAATACCCGGCAGCGGCTCGCCTTGACCATGCAGAAATTGCTCGGCGCGCAAGGATGCGTGCGCTTTTCGCGCCGCGATCAAACGCGCGACGAAGGCGGTCTGCAGACGGCCTTCGGCGCTGTCGGCGCGTTGCCAGTCCAGCCAGCTGGTCTTGTTGTCCTGGCAGTAGGCGTTGTTGTTGCCGCTTTGCGTCTGGCCGAACTCGTCGCCGGCCAGCAGCATCGGCGTGCCGTGGGCGGTCAGCAGGGTCGACAGCACCGCGCGGCGGATGCGGCCGCGCTGGTTGTTGATGGCCGGATCGTCGCTTTCGCCTTCGACACCCCAGTTGCAGCCGTGGTTGTCCGAATGACCATCGCGGTTGTCTTCGCCGTTGGCGAGGTTGTGCTTCTCGGTGTAGCTGACCAGATCGGCGAGCGTGTAGCCGTCGTGCGCGGTGATGAAGTTCAGCGAGGCGGCCGGCCGGCGGCGATCGTGATCGAACAGATCGGCCGAGCCCATCAGCCGCGCGGCAAGCGCCGGGCGCATCGCGCTGTCACCGCGCCAGAAGCGGCGAACGTCGTCGCGGAAGCGATCGTTCCACTCCGAGAAGCCGGGCGGATGGCGGCCGAGCTGGTAGCCGCCGGGGCCGATGTCCCAGGGCTCGGCGATCAACTTGACCCGGTTCAGCACCGGATCCTGCCGGATCGCATCGAAGAAGCCGGAGCCCGGATCGAAGCCGGTCGGCTCGCGGCCGAGCGTCGATGACAGATCGAAGCGGAAGCCGTCGACATGGAACATCTGCACCCAGTAGCGCAGCGAATCCATCACCAGCTGCAGCACCCGCGGATGGCTGAGGTTCACCGTGTTGCCGCAGCCGGTGTCGTTGATGCAGTGGCGTTCGTTGCCGGGCAGCAACCGGTAATAGCTGGCGTGGTCGAGGCCGCGGAAGCTCAGGGTTGCACCGAGTTCGCTGCCTTCTCCGGTGTGGTTGTAGACGACGTCGAGGATCACTTCGATGCCGGCCGCGTGCAGACGGCGGATGGCCGTACGCAGTTCGCGCAGGCCGCCTTCGCCGCCACCATCAGTCAGGTAGCGCGGGTCCGGCACGAAGTACGAAAGCTGGTTGTAGCCCCAGTAATTGCGCAGCTTCTTGGCCAGCAGCACGCGGTCCTGAACGATGGCGTGGATCGGCAACAGCTCGACTGCGGTGATGCCGAGCTTCAGCAGGTAGTCGATCGTGCGCGGATCGCCGAGCCCGGCGAAGGTGCCGCGCTCCGGCGCGCGGAGATCGTCGCGACGCATGGTCAGGCCGCGCGGGTGCGCTTCGTAGATCACCGTCTTCGACCACGGCACATTGGGTGGGCGATCGTCGCCCCACTCCAGCACCTGCTCGCAGACCACCGCCTTTGGCATGCCGGGCGCGCTGTCGCGGCGGTCATAGGAAAGATCGGCTCGCGGCGAGCCGACGCGATAGCCGTACAGCGCGTCAGACCAGACCAGCGCGCCGGCCAGCT